>JAYSZD010000246.1:0-13141 GCA_043738185.1 Hymenobacter sp.
CCCCTTCCCACTCCTGCCGGAGCACGGGCACGGCAGCCAACGGCGGCTCCTCAAACTCCTGCTCGCGGTGGCGGGTGGGTTTTTCGCCGTCGGTGGTCAGAAAATCGGTGAAGCGGGACCGCAGATTGCCGGTTAGGTGCCGCACGATGACGGCCGCGCTGCTGCTACCCGGTGCCGGCTGTTGCAGCCACTGCTCGTCGGACAGTTGCGCCAGGGCGCGTTCAGCCAGGATTTTATATGCCTGGAAGTTGTGACAAAAAGACGCCAGTAGCGCGGCGCCAAGGTCGTCGGCGGTTGCGGGAAGAAGCATGCCCAAAGTAACGGCAGCAAACCCGGTCGCGGCACAGGAAGCAAACAAATTGATTTTTTCGGGAATTTAGAATTGCCTTTTCGGTCGGGAAAACCACCTGCTTCATTGAATTCGGGCCTTTACTCTAAATCTTACCCGAACCCTTTTTCGTTATATCTGCCTTGCCCCTGTTCCTGTGCCTGTGCCCGAAACGCCTGCCGCTACCAACTTTTCTACTGGTCCCGCCTCGCCGGACGGGCCGCCTGCAGCCCGGTCTGGCCGCTGGCTATGGTGGCTTCTGGGCCTGGCCGGGCTGCTGCTCGGGCTGACACTGCTGGCCTCGCGTTTTCTGGACCCGTGGCTGAAGCAAAAGCTGGAGCAGCAGGTAGCGACTCAAACCAACGACCAATATCACCTCCAAGTAGCCGAGCTGCGCACCAACCTTTGGCAGCGCGCCATTCGCCTGCGCGGCCTGCGGCTGCGCCCCGCCGCGCAAGTAGCCGATACGCTGCCCCGCCTGTGCCTCGATGCGGCCCGGCTACACATCACGGGCGTGGGGCTGCTGGCCCTGCTGCGCAAAGGCGTGGTGCCCATCGACAGCATCGTACTAGATTCAGCCCGGATTGAAGTACTGGCCCTAGCCCGGAAACCGACCCACACCGCCTCCAAACCCTTACACGAGCGGCTGCCGCTGAAGCTGGCCGGCGTGGCCGTGGGATACTTCGGCCTGCTGCACACCCAGGCCAGCTACCGGCCCGATGGCCAACCCACGGCTCAATTCCACCGAGCAAACCTCATTGCCCGCGACCTGGAAATCAGCGCCAGCGCCGCTACTGATTCGCAGCGTGTGGCCTACGCGGAAAACTGGGAGCTCAAACTGCTGCAAACCCAGGCGGTGGTAGCGGGCCACACGCTGGCGCTGGCAGGCCTGCGCCTGTCCACGGCGGCGAAGTCGCTTCGGCTTGATTCCCTGCGCATCGTGCCCATCGGCTCACAGCAGCCCCGGAACCCCAGCGTCAGCCTAGCCCTTCCCCGGCTAAAGCTCACGGGGTTTGAGGCCGCTGCTTGGCAGCACCGGCACCGCTTCCAGGCCGACTCCCTGCGGCTTGATGGTCCGCGGCTTACCGTAGCGGCAGCGGCTTCACCAGCCAAGTCGCCGGCTCCGGTGCGCTGTCTGCGTCAACTCGATTTAGCTCAGTTTGTGGTGCACGACGGCTACTTGCGCGTGGCCGGCATTGCCGAGGCCCCCGTCATTCGGGGCATTCAGCTGGCGGCAAACTCCGTGCGCTACGACTCAGCGGCGGGCGCGGATGAGGGACGGGTGCTGTTTGCGAAGTCCTGGAACGTGGCGCTGGGCAAAAGCCAGGCAACACTGGCGGCCCACCCGGTCACGCTGGAAGGCCTGCGGCTGTCCACGGCGGCGGGCACGCTCCGCCTGCGCTCGTTGCGTGTGCGGCCGCCGGCGTCCGGCCAGGGCCAGCCCGACGGCGTGCGCGTCGATTTGGCCTTGCCCAACCTGGCCGTCACCGGGCTCAATGCGGCGGCGTTGCAGCACCAGCGGCAGTTGCGGACCGCAGCATTGGTGGTCAGCAAGCCTGTGCTCACCTTCACGCCACCCAGGCAGACGCCGCCGCCGGTCTGGAAACTGCTGGCGCCAGTGCTGCGCCGGGCCGACCTGGGCCAGGTGCGGGTGCAAGGGGCCAACGTACGAATTGGCGGCCTGCGCCATTCGCCCGAAATACTTGACCTGAACCTGACTGCCACCGCCATCCGCATCGACTCGCTGAGCGCGCTGGCGCCCGAACGCATTGCCTATGCCCGCCGCTGGCAGGCGAATTCCGGCCGCATCACGGCGCTCTTCGACCCGCCCTACTACCAGGCCAGCAGCCAGCGAATGTGCTTCAATACCGAAGCCAAAACCTTCCGTTTCGAGAACATGGCGCTCACACCGAAGTATTCGGCGGTGGGCATGAACCTGCACAAGGGCTACCAGGCACCGGCCGTGACCATCAAGCTCGCGGCGCTGACTTTCGAAGGCCTGGACTTTGCCGACCTGGTGCGCAATACGAGCGTGCGGGTGGCCAAAGTCACGGTCCAACGGCCAGTGGTACGCATCGCATCCGATGGCCGTGGACCCATCAACCCCAACTGGTCCAAGATTTCGCCCGAAGAAATGCGAAACCTGCCCATGATTGTGGACGTGCGCCGCTTCGACATCCGGGGTGGCAATCTGTATTCGACTTATCGCAGTCCGCTTACAGTCGTCACAGGCACGATGAGCATCAACCGCTTCAATGGCAGCTTCTACAACCTGAGCAACGACCCCAGGCACCAGACCGCCGCGACCCCGCTCACCGGCAAAGCCACCACTTACCTCCAAAACCAGTGCCGGCTCGATGCCCGGGTTTCCATGTATTTGCTTGACCCCAAAGGCCGGCACCGGGTGTGGGGCGCCTTCGGGCCCGGTCACTTTGCCATGCTCAACTCCATGACCGTGCCCACCCGCTTGGTCAAGTTCAAAAGCGGCGAGGTGCGGCGCCTGCGGTTCGATTTGCGGGCCGACCGCCAGGGCGTGATAGGCACCACCTGGACGGAATACGACAACCTGCAGCTAACCCTGCTCAGCTACAAAGAGGAGACCGAAGAAATAAAAAAGTCTTTGTTCAGCCGCGTCAAGTCCAAGGTTGTCAATGCGGTAGTTATTCGCGACCAGAATCCGCGCAAGCGCGGCGAGCTGGTGACCGGGGAAATGACCTCGACCCGCGAGCCGCGCTTTTCGGTGTTCGCACTCTGGCGCCAGGGTGTGGTGAGTGGCTTGTTTCACAACGTGGGCGTGCCCCAAAAACTAGCGCAAAAACTCAGCGAGAGCAAAGACGAAGCGCCGCTGCCCCGGTAAAACAACGCCACTGGCCGTTGCTGCGCTAATAAAAAAGGGCCGCCTCCTTACGAAAGCGGCCCTTTTTTTTATCATTAGGCAAGAAGGGTTACTAGAAAGTAACCCGGTTGATGCTGTACTGGCTCACGGCCGGCGTGCGGCCCGAAAACAGCGCATCCAAGTTGGCGTAGAGCACGTAGCTGGCGTCGTCGCGACGAGCCAGGGTGGTGGGGAATTGCGGCTGCGTGGTGAACGTACCCGACAGCGTGGCCGCCCCGAAACCATTGGTAGTAGCCAGGCGAAAAACGCGGGCCTTGGCGTTGCTCACCACTTGCAGCGTGTTATTATCCTGCAAGAGCAAACCGTCGGCAGCCGACAGATTCTGGGTGGTGGTGACTTGGGTGTAGGAGCTGGGATTGCTCAGGGGCACTTTGTAGATGGCGCCGTTGTCGGATTTTGCTACCAGCAAGTACCCGTCCGGGTGAAACACAATGCCGTTCAGGCCAAACGCGCCAGCCGCCGGCGTACCGAGGCGCGCATCCTCCAGAAACACGGTGGCGTTGTTTTGGGGGTCTACTTTATAGATGAGGTTCGAAAAACTATCGGTCACGTAGGCGTTGCCCTGGGCGTCCACGGCCACGTCGTTGGCGAAGTGGTTGAGGGCGGGGCGCAGGCTGCCCAGCTCTACGAACGTGGGCGCGGCAGCACCGTTGGCATTGTTGAAGATGGCTAGGCGAGCCAGCTTGCCCTGGGTGGCGGCAGTGGTGCGCTGCTGGTTGGCACCGGGGTCGGAAATGGCCACGAGTAGGCGGTTGCGGCCCTGGGCATTATCCAGATAGGCACCGATGGCCGATACCAACCGGGGCTCGTCGGGGAAAGCCGTGCTGTAGGTGCCGTCGTCCTTCACCTGGCCCACGCGGCCGGTGGTGAGCGAAGTCACCAGAAAGCGACTATTGGGCGCGTCGTACTGCACGCCTTCCGGATACAAGCCGGCTTGCGTAAAAGTGACCGTGGCAGGAAGTTGCACCACAGATTTCACCAGATTGCCCGTTTTACTATCACATGATGACAATAAAGACAGCCCTAAAAAAGCCATTGGCACAAAGCGGCGGGCGGTAGCAGCCATTTGGGCTGATAAACGAAACTCAGTCATAGCGCTGAAACGGGGAGAAAAATAGGGATTGGAAAACAGATTCATGTAGGAACATGGGTTATACAGACAGGACGGCTTTATGTTATGCCACCGGCCGGCTTTGTTTTTTGGCCGGCCGGCCCAACCGGGCGCCGTACCTTTGCCCCCAATACCCCCGACCCGATGATTTCCATTTCCGACCTCGACTTCCACTTTGGCTCCCGCGCGCTTTACGACAACGCTAGCCTGCACATCAAGCCCAAAGACAAAATCGGCCTCATTGGCCTCAACGGCACCGGCAAATCCACGCTGCTGCGCCTGCTGGTGGGCGAATACAAGGCCGATGGCGGCTCGATTTCGATGGCTAAGGACGTGAGCCTTGGCTTCCTCAACCAGGACCTGCTGAGCTACGACACGCACGAAAGCATTCTGCACGTGGCCATGCAGGCTTTTGGCGAAGCGCTGGAGCTGCAGAAAAAAATCGATGACATTCTGGTGCTGTTCGAAACCGACTATTCTGATGATTTGGTCGAGAAGCTCGCTGATATGCAGGAGCGGTTTGAGGCGCTGGGCGGCTACACCATGCAGTCGCAGGCCGAGGAAATTCTTGAAGGCCTGGGCTTCACCACCGAGGAGCTGAGCAAACCGCTGAAGACCTTTTCCGGCGGCTGGCGCATGCGCGTGATGCTGGCCAAAATCCTGTTGCAAAAGCCTTCCCTCCTGCTCCTCGACGAACCCACCAACCACCTGGACCTGCCGTCTATTAAGTGGATAGAAAACTACCTGGCCGACTACGAGGGCGCGGTTATCATCGTGAGCCACGACCGGGAATTCCTGGACCGCACCACCAACACCACCGTCGAAGTAATTGGCGGCAAGCTGGTACCCTACGCCGGCAACTATTCCTTCTACCTCGAAGAAAAGGAGGAGCGTAATCTGATTCAAAAGGGTGCTTTTGAAAACCAGCAGTCGCAGATTCGCGCGGCCGAGCGGTTCATCGAGCGCTTCAAGGCCAAGGCCAGCAAGGCCAAGCAGGCCCAGAGCCGCGTGAAGGCCCTCGACAAGCTGGAGCGCATTGAGGACGTGGCCAGCGACGCGGCCAAGATTAACATGAAGTTCCAGTTCAAGGTGGAGCCCGGCCGGCACATCCTGCGCATGGAGCACGTGATGAAGAAGTACGACCAGAAGCTGATTTTCCGCGATACCCACGTCCACATCGAGCGGGGCGACAAAATCGCGCTAATCGGTGCCAACGGCAAGGGCAAATCCACGCTGATGCGCCTGGTGGCCGGCACCGAAGCCCCCACCGACGGCAAGCACCAGCTCGGCCACAACGTCATCATGTCCTTCTACGCCCAGCACCAACTCGAGTCGCTGACGATGGACAATGAAATAATCCAGGAAATGCTGGAAGCCGGCTCCAAGCGCAGCGAAATGGAGCTGCGGTCGGTGCTGGGTTCCTTCTTGTTCACGGGCGAGGAGGTTTTTAAGAAAATCAAAGTGCTGAGCGGGGGCGAAAAAAGCCGCGTGGCCCTGGCCAAAACCCTGATTTCGGAAGCCAACTTCCTGCTGCTCGACGAACCGACCAACCACCTGGACATGGTGTCAGTCAACATCCTGATTCAGGCCCTGGAGCAGTACCAAGGCACGTTCATCGTCATCAGCCACGACCGGTTTTTCGTGGAGAACGTAGCCACCAAAATCTGGTACATCGAAGATTACCAGCTAAAAGAGTACCCCGGCACCTACGTCGAGTACGAGCAGTGGCAGGAAGACCGCGAAAAGGCCGCCAAGAAAGCCGGCCTGCCCAGTCCATCGGCCCCTAAGCCCCAACCCAAGGAAGAGAAAAAAGTCGAGTCCACCTCTCATAAAACCTCCTCGCCGGACCAGAAAAAAGCCCTCCGCGAGTTGGCCGAAGTAGAAGCCAAAATCGACACGCTGGAAAAAGAGCTGGCCACTTACGAAAAGCAGCTCGCCGACCCGCAGATTTATCAAAACACCTCCCAGCTCAAGGACGCGACGTTGAAATTCGAGCAGGTAAAGAAAGAATTAGCCCAATTAAACAACCGTTGGGAAATGCTGGCCGAAGTATAACGCCAACCGCCTGCTAAAACTAAAAGCCTCTCCCGAAGCAATTGCTTCAGGAGAGGCTTTTTTGTTTGTGACGTTTTGGGGGTTTGCGATGGCGGGGAGTTATAGCACTAAACTTCATTCGGAGAACTTAACTTCAACCTTGCACAAATGTATCTGCGAAGAACGCCCCCCGCTATCTCAAACCCCTTGCTAGCGGCAGTATTTCTACTCCATTCGTTACTGCTGTTTGTCATTTGTTGAAATATTTTTTGATAATTGTCAGTCTGTTTTGTTTTTCTGTCTCGGTCATTTCTTGGATGAAAGCAGTCATTTTGTTTTCGTCCATTTTGAGTTGACCTAAATGTAAATTCAGTTTCTGTGCTCCGATTTCTTCGTTAAGTTTTGCAGCCCATTTGTATTGTTTTTGTTTAAATACAAAAGTATCGTCAACAACTAAGGAAATGAAATTCTGTCCATAAATGTCAAGTGGATAAGCTCCTTGAATTTGTTCCCATTTAACTTCGTCTTGATTTGTTGTCCTGTCCCAAATACCATTTTCGTTGATAATGATTTGTGGTCGTCTGTCAAGAAGGTGGAAAAGTGCAACTGGAATACCCAAACCAAAAAATAGAGCAACAAACCAACCGCTGCTTTCATTGTTAGAAATCATCCAAATTCCACTCACTACAAACGGAATTGTCAAGGCTAAAATTTTCAGTCCTTTCAAAGTCGTCTTGTATAATTTTACTTCTATCATTTGGTTAATTTTTTTTCTAAACGGTCGGGCACAATATTGCCGCTAACATCTGGCTTGCCGCAACTCGCAACCTCGGCAAGTTGCGGCAACCGTTTATTAGTAAGCAAACATACTTCGGGATACTCACAAAATCGGCGTGCTTGCCGGTTAGAGCCTCATGCTACCAAGTGGGGAGGCTACTCAGAATCGCGGCCCAAAATCTGGGATGGACTTCGTGGCCGTGTGGCCCTGAGTGATAAAACATGGCCGCTTCGGCCAGACGTGGTGTAACCACGTCGGATGCGCTGAGCTTTTGTTAATCCACTGGTTCCTACAAAAAAGAGGCAGCCCTGTGACGGCTGCCTCTTTTTATAAGTAGCAATTTCAAAGTCACGAAGATGCTCAAAACAGCGTTACCACACTTATGCCTTGTGCGTTGCTTAATTTTTGTTCAAGGGCTTATATTCCTCAACTATCCAGGGAGCGACCACCAAAGATTTATATAACTTCACAATAGTGGCGTGATTTGAAAATACTGCCCCTAAAAAACTTACACTTTGTTCTAAGCCTGCCCTAGCCGACTTATAATTATTATTAAATAGCGACTTCGGGATTTCAATAAATACGCTCTTCGCAATCAAATAAGCAGCCGTAATGTATAGCCAGGAGATGCCCATGGCAAACCGGTCGTACTGCTTGCCTAGCAGGAGCTTGTAAGGCATCACAAGACTGAAACCTCTCCCAAACCCTCTCACCATTTTTTTATAGTACGGCCAGTTCAAGCGCGGTTTTGTCATAAAGTGCTTGAATACCAGTCTTTCGTCGTAGTATATGTGTCCGCCATTTAAAATAATATTATGGCAAAGCTCCACGTCTTCTGAGCCATCCAGGTTTTTACCAGTTCTGCCCTCACAAACGCCTTTGTAGTTTTGTTGCCAGAGTTTTTCTATACTGGCTTTGCGAAAAACCGCACCCGCAGTGTAAACAAACCCTCTCTGAATATAAATCTCACTGGCTTTGCCAGGCTTGCCCTGAGGCCCCGTAGCATAGTTGCTTTTGAAGGTATCAAACCACTTTGGCGGCTCAATTTCGCACACTGCCTGCCCTTGGCCACCCAAAGCCGAGATGGCCTGATTGCCCATCATCACCTCGTATGCATTCTCTACATAATCAGGGCATAGCCAATTGTCATCATCGCAGTAGAGTATAAACTCGTATTTCGACTTTTTGATTCCTGTTTCGCGAGCGGCGGCAGTACCTGGAATAGGTTCTACGATTACACGTAAAGTCGCTTCATTACCGTATTTTTTCCATTCACTCAGGGCCAGGTCGCAGGTATTATCAGTAGAGCCGTTGTCAATTATTAAAACTTCCCAGGGTACAGCAGTCTTAAATTCCTGTTTTGCCAGGTGCAAGAGAGTGGTAGGGAGACGGGAGCTGCTATTATAGCAGCATAGCACAACCGAGACACCGTTTAAAGGCAAATTCATTTATCGAAACTACTAAGATTGGGCATTAGGCAAGCAGAAACGCCAGCAGCCATGAACTAGCGCTTATAACCTTCTGTATGAGCGCAATACCATATAATTAAGGGTATTGGTTCAAATAGATTCCAAACAGAAAACCACTATCAGACGACTATTTTACCGCCCACAAATCAAAAGGGAAAGCATCCAATAGTTTCTTGTGGTCAAAGTCCTTAATGGGTTCCTGACCGCCCATTTCCAATGCTTCTTCTATCGTGGTTGCGTATTTAATTTCGCCCCGGCCGGTTCCAGACATGTAGTCATTGTACTTGAATATTGCCTGGTTATCGGAAACCCGCAGATACCGGGCAGGAATGCCGTATGCTTCGGCAATAATAATACCGTGCAGCGAGCTTGCAATAATAAAATCGGCCTCCAGAATCTTGGAAATAATCACATTCCAGCTGCCCATCGGGTTAATTACGTGGGCTGCATCCTGCTTCATAAGCATATTGTAATCAGCGTGGTGCGGAACAACAGAATATTTCGCTTTGCTTACTCGCTTGAACTTGTTCGGAAAAATATGGGGCAGCAACAAAGCCGGGTCGCCGTAGATATCAGGCACTTGGATGCCGCGAGCCCGCAGAAACGCTGCTGTCAGGTGGCCGCGCACAGCGCGCACATCCAACTTTTTGAATTTACTGGTTTCCTGCTCGGAGCAGCCGATAAATCCGGAGCCCCACACAACGTCATTATCCTCGGCCACTTGTATAATTGACCCGATGCCAAGCAGACGGTGCTTTTGCGAGGTTTCTTCTTCCAATGACAACTCCCGCCCAGCTAAAATTCTGGCCACAATCATTTTTGAAAGATGGTCGCCAAAATTTTGAGCGAGTGTGTGCTGCGGACGCCAATAATATAATTTGATATGGTCGAAATCCAGCATTACGTCCTTCGTATGCGGATACATATCGGCATTTTTAATACCAGCAATGTTCTCTAGTGCTATTCTCTTTAGTTTATTGGCAATTCGGGACCTAATGCTTATCTTGCTTTTCATATGCACAAATGATTTCACGAAAGTTATCAAAGACTTACTTCTGACACCAGCCAGGAAATAAATTCAATTTTGAGGCAAATATACTGTGTTTTAGCTGTCCAAGTGTTTTCAATCAGTTGTAGAATATTTTTTCTTGTCCTCAGCTGAGGCTTTATGAAGCTGTTTTCAAGAGGCAGCAGCCCGCTAGAGTGAGAAAACCGTAGCGGCCATTCCACCCCCGGCCGTACTTTCGTGGCATGCGCTTTCTTGCTTTTGCTTCCCTCCTCATCGCCACTGCTTGCGTGCCATTGGGCACGCCCATCACCAGCACAAACCCTGCCGCAACCGGCCCGCAGAAGGCGCCGGAATACTACGCCGACAAAACCCTGCGCTACCAGGACTACACCTACTCGCCCGACGTGCGCAGCGTGCAGTGCTACGTGGCCACGGGCCAGCCCAACGAGGTGTTTCAGCCGCCCGTGGTGCCGCTGGGCCGCAGCCAGGCCATTACCCTGGAGTTTGATGTGTTGGGCGAGCAGAGCCTGCGCTACACGGCCAAACTCCTGCATTGCGATGCCAACTGGCAGCAGTCGGTGCTCACGGACCTGCAGTTTCTGAGCGAGATAAACGAGTTTCTTATCACCGATTACCGCGTAGGCATCAACACCCGAGTGCCTTATTTCCACTACCGGATGCGGACGCCGGGAGTGAAGCTGAGCGGAAACTACCTGCTGGTGGTGCAAAGCGCGGGCGGCGTGCCTGTGGTTTCGCGGCGCCTGGTGGTGTATGAAAACCAGGTGCAGGTAGCCCTGAAACCGGGCATTGTGGTGGGCGGTGCCGAACGCTACACCTTGCAGCAGCTCGATTTTGGCATTGCTTACCCCAGCGTGAATCTGGTGAACCCCGCCGCCGAGGTGAAGGTGGTATTGCGCCAGAATTTCCGCTGGGATAACGCCAAATACAACCTGCGGCCCACGTTCGTACGCGACGCCGAGCGCCGGCTCGAATACCAGTACTTCGGTTTCGAGAACGCCTTTCCGGGCCTGAGCGAGTACCGGTATTTCGACACCCGCTCGGTGCAGGCAACGGGTATTGGGGTGCTGCGCCTCGACCCGCAGACGACGCCCGTGACCGCCGTTCTGCAACCGGAAGCCACGCGCGCCAAGCAGGCCTACAACCAATACCAGGACGCCAACGGCCAGCGCGTCTTCGAAAGCCGCGAGTTTGGCCGCGGCGACACCAACGCCGACTACGCCGATGTCATCTTCCAGCTCAAAGCGGACCAGCCGGCGCCCGGGCCCGTGTACGTGCTCGGCGCCCTCACCGACTGGCAGCTCAAAGATGAGTTTAAGCTGACCTACGACGAAACCAAGCAGCTTTACACCGGCCACGCCCTGCTCAAGCAAGGCTATTACAACTACAGCTTCGCGGTAGGCGGTGCGCGCGGCAGCGTGCCCAATGAGGTTTACTTTGAAGGCAGCCACCAGGAAACCGAAAACCAGTACGACCTGCTGGTGTACTACCGCCCGCCGGGCACCCGCGCCGACCTGCTCATCGGCTACCAAACCGTGACCATGAACAACCGCCAGTAAGCTACGGCAACAACCCACAGCGTGCGGTTGCGTTTGTTAGCGAATCCCGGTTGCGGGCAAGTGGCGGATGTTCCGCGTTTTACTGCCCGCAGGTGGCTCACGCTTGCTAATAGTTCCTATGAATATACGTCTTCACCTGAGCTTTGGTACAGCTGCTCTACTCCTTTTGAGTGGCTGTGTTACGAACCCCGTCACGGGCAAAAAACAAATCAGCCTCGTATCCGAAGGCCAGGAAGTGGCCATGGGCGCCCAGTCGGACCCGGCCGTAACGGCCCAATTCGGTTTGTATGCCGATGCGAAGATGCAAAAGTTCATTGACGAGAAGGGGCAGAAAATGGCGGCTATTTCGCACCGTCCTACCCTGAAATATCAATTCAAGATAGTAGACTCGCCGGTGATTAACGCCTTTGCCGTGCCCGGCGGCTACGTGTATTTCACGCGGGGCATCATGGCGCACTTCAACAATGAGGCGCAGTTTGCCGGTGTATTGGGCCACGAAATTGGCCACGTGACGGCCCGGCACTCGGCCCAGCAGCAAACCAAAGCCATTTTGGGTCAGGTGGGCCTGATGGGCGCCATGATTGCCTCGCCGCAGGTGGCGCAGTTTGGCGAACAGGCCATGCAGGGCATGCAGCTGCTGTTCCTGAAATTTGGCCGCGACGACGAGCGCCAGTCCGATGAGTTGGGCGTGGAGTATTCGTCTAAGATTGGCTATGACGCCGGCCAGATGGCCGATTTCTTCCAGACCCTGGCCCGCGAGCAGCAGAAAGGGCAGGCCGAGGCCATCCCCGATTTTCTCTCCACCCACCCCAACCCCGAGGACCGCTACAATACGGTGCACCAGCTGGCCGATAAGTGGAAGCAGCAAAACGGCAACCCCAAGCTGGCCGTCAACCGTGAACAGTACCTGCGCCTCATCGACGGCATGGTGTACGGCGAAGACCCCAAGCAGGGCTTCGTAGAAAATGACATATTTTACCACCCCGAGCTGAAGTTCCAGCTACCGGTGCCCTCCGGCTGGAAGCACCAGAACACGCCCCAGCAGTTCCAGATGGCCGACCCGGCCGGCAAGGCCTTACTGGTACTGATGACCGCGCCCGGTAATACGCCAGAAGAAGCTGCCCAAGCCATCGTGCAGCAACTCAAGCTGCAGCCTGGTGCTTCGCAGCGCACCACCATCAACGGATTTCCAGCCGTAGTTTTTGAGGCCGACCAAGTGCAGCAGGACCAGCAGACCGGGCAGCAGGTAGCTGGGGTGCATGTATTAGGGCACATTATTCAGGACGGAAAAACGCTGTATGCCATCCTGGGTGTGGCACCGCCGGCCGATTTCCCGAATTATGCCCGCCAGTTCAGCAGCGTGGCCCAGGCCTTCCGGCGCCTTACCGATGCCAGCAAGCTCAACCGCCAGCCCGAGCGCATTCGCATCAAAAAGCTGACACTGCGTAGTTCGCTTTCCAAAGCTCTCACCAGCAACGGCGTGCCCGAAAAACGATTGGAAGAGCTAGCCATTCTCAACGGCATGCAGCTCAATGAGCAAGTAAATGCCGGCTCGCTGATAAAAGTGGTTGGGAAATAACTGGCATCATGTTGGTTTAAGCGTGTCAAGGCTTGCCCCGCAACCCTGCTTTGGGCAATGCGTTTCAAGCCCAGCCGTCGCAGTTTCTGCGGCGCATTCAGCTTTCTTTTTGACCTATGAACTTCTCCTTCCTGCGTACCGGTGCCGCACTGCTGTTGCCGCTCACGCTCATCAGCGCTGTTCCCACCAGCCCCACCCAGGGGCCGAAACCCGACCCACAGGTGCTGGCTCAATTCGGGCTCTATAACAATCCCACGCTGCAGCGCCTCATCGACACCAAAGGCCAACAGATGAATAAGGTGTCGGACCGCCCCGGCAGCTACGGCTTTACCATCGTCGATTCGCCCGTTATCAACGCCT
>JAYSZD010000247.1:0-4784 GCA_043738185.1 Hymenobacter sp.
GGTAATGAAGGAGAGAGGACATGGGGCAAAAATAGCAGCCAATCGTTCCGGTCGGGCCGGAACGATTGGCTGCTATTCCTGTTTCGGGCGCGCACATCCGCCATCGCCACGGCGCGCAGGCCGAGTCAGTCCGGGATTTAGGTTGCGGCCGTGGTTCGCTGGAACGCCGGCGCGAACACCTCTTGGGTAAATTCCTCCAGGGTAGTGGGCGTGGTGCTGGCGTCGGTGCGCGCCTCGTGTACCATCAGTTTCTCTTCGTTCAGGCTGCGGGTCATTTCAATGTAGAGGCTGGCCATGTTCTCGCTCAGGCCGGCGCCCATCATGCCTTTGTGGGCGTCGTCATAGGAGAAAGGCACGTAGGGCAGCTCCGGCCGGCCAATAGCTTGGGCGATGGCAGCCGTGGCCTCCTGCTGCGAGTAGTTGCGCGGGCCTAATAGGTTGTGCACCGAGTGGCCGGCCAGTGGCGCGCCATTGAGCAGCTCGGCGGCGTAGGCCGCGATGTCCTTCGTAGCAATCATCGGCAGCGACAGCTCGGGCCGCATGGCCCCACCCGTAATGCCCATGTGTTGAATCATGCCCACGTTGCTGAGCAGGTTTTCCATGAAGTAGGCCGGCCGGAGGTGGGCTACCGCGAGGCCATCTACGGCATTCAGGCGGGCTTCCTGATAGTGCACCCCCAGAATGGGGCCGGTGCCGGCGGGCAGGTCGGCGCCGTTGCTGCTCAGGTTTACGGCCTGTTTCAGGCCGGACTCGCGCACGGCCCGAACCGTGGCTTCCCCAATTTGCGCGTAGTACGCCAGCACGTCGGGTGCGGCCATGCTGGGCGGTACCATGAGAAAAGCGGCGTCGGCGCCGCGCAGGGCGCCGGTGAGAAAGGCGGCATCGTGCAGGTCGCCGGCGTGGGCAGTGGCCCCGGCCTGGGTCAGGGCATCGAGGCGGGCACTGGGGCGGGCCACGGCGATTACGTGGTGGCCCTGCCCGAGCAGGTGGTGCACCAGGGCGGTGCCGATGTTGCCGGTGGCGCCGAGAACGGTGATTTTTTTGGACATGGGAACAAAAAAGTAAGCCGGGGCAGGGTTGCGCCTGGTTTTACAAAGGAAGCCGGCTAACTTCGCATTTAGCAAGTACCTACTAAAAAGTAGGGTGCTTACCTAATCTAAAGTAATGTTGAAAGTCAAGCGGATAATTTATGCCTAAACCAACAAAGCAGCAAGCCGCCGAAGCATACTGGACCGGCATGCCCCCCGTGCGCACCGTCGTGTGCCCCGTGCGCACCACCCTCAACGTGTTGGGCGGCAAGTGGAAGCTACTCATCCTGTCCTACCTGCTCGACGAGCCCCGCCGCTACGGCGAGCTGCGCCGCCTCGTGCCCGAAATCACCGAAAAGATGCTCATCCAGGAACTGCGCGACCTGGAAGCCGACGGCATCGTGGCCCGCACCGTGCACCAAACCGTGCCGCCCCGCGTCGACTACAGCCTCACCGCCCAAGGCCAGCGCGTGCGGCCTTTTTTCGCGGAGCTGCTGGACTGGGGCACGCAGTACCTGGGCCGCAGTCGGTAGCGGCTAATGGTTAGAGATGAATAGTATGGAGGCCTCACCACTAGCCGTTGATAACCTGTTTGCGTGTAAAATTCGGGCATATAAGCGGCTATTCAGGCTGCCGGCTGCCC
Source organism: Hymenobacter sp. (assembly GCA_043738185.1). Lineage (GTDB taxonomy): Bacteria > Bacteroidota > Bacteroidia > Cytophagales > Hymenobacteraceae > Hymenobacter. The sequence goes on from JAYSZD010000247.1 coordinate 1,672, forward strand.
TGCGCCGTACCTTTGCCGAACTGCCAAGCGCGCAATAATATCCCACCCAACACCAACCTGTGTACCTTCATCATGTGGCTGCCTACCTCCCGGAGGCAGTCGTAACCAATGCCCACTTCACCCGCCTCAACGGCCTGGCCAGCGAGTGGATAATTGAGCGAACCGGCATTCAGGAGCGTCGCAAAGCGGCCCCCGGCGAAAATGCCAACACCATGGCCATTGAGGCCACCAAGGCTGTATTGGCCGGCGCACCATCCTTCGCCCAGGAGTCGATTGATTTGGTGGTGGTGGGCACCTACACACCGCACGACACCATTTTCACGGCGGCGCACGCCGTACAGCGCTACCTTGGCATCAACGAAATCCCAACGGTTAGCATCTCCTCGGCCTGCTCGTCGCTGCTGAATGCGGTGGAAATCGTGGAAGGCTACTTTGCCATGGGCAAAGCCACCCGCGCCATCGTGGTGGTGACGGAGCACAACACCGCCTACAACAACGAGGAGGACACCATGGCCGGCCACCTCTGGGGCGACGGGGCCGCGGCGCTGCTCATTTCCAGGGAGCGCATCAGTCCCGAGGACATGCACATCACCGAGATAATCACCGGCGGGGCCGCGCCCGTGAGCAAGGCCGACGAGTCGGTGACGCTCAAGCCGGTAGAGAAGGGCATTGTGATGCCTTTTGGGCGCGATGTGTTTCAGCAGGCCTGCCTGTACATGGCCAAAGTGACGCAAACCCTGCTCGACAAGCACGAAATAGCCACGGCCGACCTGACCTACCTCATTCCGCACCAGGCCAACCTGCGCATCTCTAAAAACGTGGTGAAGCAGCTCGGCCTCGACCCCAGCCGCGCCGTGAACAACATCGACCGCCTCGGCAATACCGGCTGCGCCGGCGCCGCCATCGGCCTATCGGAAGTGTGGGACACGCTCAAAGGCGGCGACAAGGTGATTATCACCGTTTTTGGCGGCGGCTATTCCTACGGCGCCATGTTGCTGAATAAGTAAAAGACAACTGCGCTCAGCTTGACGGCCGTCTTGCCCAATTCCCATGTTTCCGCCCGCCGCCGCTTTTCTGCCCGAAATCACTTTCCAAACCAGCCGTTCCAGCGGCCCAGGCGGGCAAAACGTGAATAAGGTGGAGTCGCGCGTAGAGCTGCGCTGGCACCTGCTGAATTCCGAGGTGCTCAGCGAAGCTCAGAAGGCGCTGATTCTGGAGAAAGTCGCCCCCCAGCTCACCGCTGAGGGCTTGCTGCTCATCACGGCCCAGGACGACCGCAGCCAGTACCGCAACAAGGAAATTGCCCTGGCCCGCTTCCATGCCCTGCTGCTCAAGAGCCTGCGGCGCCCCAAGCCCCGCAAAGCAACCAAGCCCAGCAAAAGCGCCGTGCGCAAGCGCCTGGAAGGCAAGAAAAAGGACGGCGAGAAAAAGGCCAACCGGCGCCGGGTGGAGTAAGGCACTGCCTTTGCTGCCTTCCAGCCATCTTCCCAAAGTCGACTCTACAACAGCGTGCCGCTCAAAAACAACAGCGCGAACGCAAAGTAGATGACTACCCCGGTCACGTCGACCAGCGTGGCTACGAAGGGGGCCGAGGACGTGGCCGGGTCGGCGCCCAGGCGCTTGAGCAGCAGCGGCAGCATGGAGCCGCACAAGGAGCCCCAGAGCACGATGCCCACCAGCGACGCCCCCACCGTGAGGCCAATGCCCCAGTAATAAGCACCGTACTCGCCGGGAAAGATGCGCGACCAGAGCAGAATGCGGAACAAGCCCACCGCGCCCAGAATCACGCCCAGCATGGCCCCGGTTGCCAGCTCGCGCCGCATCACGCGCCACCAGTCCGCTATGCTCAGCTCGCCCAGGCTCATGGCCCGGATGATGAGCGACGTGGCCTGCGACCCGGCATTGCCCCCGGCACTGATGATGAGGGGAATGAATATCGTCAGCACCACGGCTTTGGCAATCTCATCCTCGAAGGACTTCAGCGCCGTGGCCGTAAACATTTCCCCAATCAGCAGGATAACCAGCCAGCCGGCGCGCTTTTTCAGCATGCTCATCAGGGGCGTGGCCAGGTAGGGCTCGTCCAGGGCTTCGGAGCCGCCGAGCTTCTGCATGTCCTCGGTGTCTTCCTGCTCCCGAATGCTGAGGATGTCGTCGATGGTCACGATGCCGAGCAGAATGCCCTGGGCCGACACCACGGGCAGGGCGTTGCGGTCGTTGCGCCGGAACACGTCGATGGCCTCTTCCTGGTCCTGCACGGCAGTGAGCTGCACGAAGCGGCGGTCCATGAGGTCGCGCACCCGAATGGTGGGGGCCGAGAGCAGAAATTCCCGAATGCGAATGTCATCAATAAGCACGCCGTGCGCATCGGTGACGTAGAGCATGCTCAGCGTTTCGGACTGCCCGCCGTGCTGGCGCACGTAGTCCAGCACCTGTTGCACCGTCCACGTCTCGCGAATGGCAATGTAGTCGGGCGTCATCAGGCGGCCTACCGAGTATTCGGGGTAGCCCAGCAGCTGCAGGGTCACCTTCCGTTCCTCTTCGGACAGGCTCTGTACCAGCTCGGCCACGAAGTTGGCAGGCAGGAATTCGAGCAGGGTGGTCCGGTCATCCGGCGACATCTCGTTGAGAATGTCGGCCATCTTGTCCTGGGCCAGGTTGTCGAGAAAGTGCCGCTGAATCTCCAGGTCCAGGTACTCAAAGACCTCGGTGGCCAGCTTCAGGGGCAGCAGCCGGAAGATGATGAGCTGTTCCCGTTCCTCTTCCTCCTCAATGAGCGTAACCAGCTCCGACGGTTGAAACTCGCGGAGCACCTGCTTCAGCTTGAAAAATTCGCCCTCCTGAATCAGGGACGTGATGGTTTCCACGGTCTGCGGCTGCATGTAAAGAGGAGGGAGGGTGCTTCGCTAGGCAAGCAGGATTGGGAGGAGGGGAAAGGCCGGCTCTACAAAAGTAGGCCGAAAGCGCAGCTTCAAAGTAAAAATAACCGTTAGAGTGGTTTTCAAGTCGGTGCACAGGCCGGGCTGTAGCGCGAACTTTCCAGCGTGCGTCCCCGCGTCGTTAACCCCCGTTTGACCGGTGTAGAGTAGCGCGAACTACAAAGTTCGCGCTACTCT
>JAYSZD010000248.1:0-1960 GCA_043738185.1 Hymenobacter sp.
TCGGCCTCGCTGCTGTCGTCGCTGAGCGCGCCCGTCGAGAAGCAGTTGCTTACGAGTACCCCGGCCCTGCTGCCGGAAGCCGCGGCCTTTCTCTTTCGCCCCGCCGCGGGCCAGTGGGACCACACGGCGGCGGTTGTGCTGGTGCCCCGGCAGCACCTGCCGCCCAAAATACCCGACATCCGCATTTTCATTCAGTCCCTGACAGTCTGATTGGGTTTTACGCGCTGAGGCTCGCCCCGGCATAGCACTGCTATGTTCGGGGGCGAGCCTTTTTGTTGGCGCTCCGGCCCCGCGTATCGAACGCCGCCCTTCCTCTTCCAGCCGGATTTTCCTGCTTTCTGGCAACACTGTATTGTACTGCCGCCGTTGGCGGCGAGCAGCTGTTTTATTCAATTTAACTCCACTCTTATGTTTCGTATTTCCCTTTCCCTGCTGGCCCTGGCTGGCGCCTTTGCCACCACCAGCTGCTCCTCCGATTCTGCTTCAAGCAGCGCAACTGATACCGTGACCACCCCCACCAACGGCCCGGCCGCAGGCACCGCCGACCACGCCGGGGGCCACGTTTACTCCTGCCCCATGCACCCCGAAGTAACGAGCACCAAAGCGGGCGAAAAGTGCCCCAAATGCGGCATGAACCTGGAGCACACCGACCAGGTTAGCAACGGTAAAACCTACCGGATGCAGTTTGCGGTGCAGCCCGCGCCGCCGGCAGCGGGCATGCCCGCCACGCTCAGCTTCAAGCCCCAGGAAGCCGGAAACGAGGCCGCACCCGTGCCGCTGGCCGTGGTGCACGAGAAGAAAATCCACCTCATCATCGTGAGCAAAGACCTGGGCCAGTTCTACCACGAACACCCCGAGTACACGGCCGATGGCGACTACAAGGTGCAGTACACCTTCCCCAAGGGCGGCGACTACGTGCTGTTTCAGGACTACACGCCCACGGGCAGCGGCCACCAGCTGGGCCGCCAGCCCCTCACGGTGAAAGGCACGGCGTATGCGCCGGTAAAGTTTAAAAACGACGACATGCAGTGGGATAAGGAAGGCTACCAGGCCACGCTTTCCTTCGACAAGGCGCTGACCGTGGGCCAGTTGCTGGGCATGAAAATCACCATCAGCAAGGGCGGCCAGCCCGTGACGGACCTCGACAACTACCTCGGGGCGCTGGGCCACGTCGTGGTTATCAGCGAAGACACCGAGCAGTACCTGCACGTGCACCCCAACGAGCAGGCCGACAAAGGCCCGGCCATTGGCTTCAACACCAACTTTGAGAAGCCCGGCCTGTACCGGGTTTTCCTGCAGTTCAACCACGGCGGCACCATTCACACCGGCGACTTCACCATCAATGTGAAATCCTGATTTTCAGCATTTTTTATTTTTCATGCCCTCATCAAAGCTTAATCACAACCCATGAAAGTTTCCGCTTATTTCCTGGCCTCCCTCTGTGCCGGCACCCTGCTGCTGAGCAGCTGCACCGCTGACCAGACCACCGACACTGCCGCTGGTACGGACCACTCGACCATGGACCATTCGACCATGGACCACGCGGCCGCCACTGGCACCTCGCCCCAGCTGGTGGCAATGAACGAGATGATGGTCAAGATGGAAGCCGCCAAAATGAAGGGCAACGTCGATTACGACTTCGCCAGCCACATGCTGGAGCACCACAAGGGCGCCGTGGCCATGGCCGAGCTGCAGCTGCGCAACGGCAAAGACGCCACCATGCGCAGTATGGCTGAGAAAATCAAAGCCGACCAGCTCAAGGAAATCAGCGAGCTACAGAACGCAGTTACCCGCCTTGAAAGTGCCCCCGCCAACTACAAGGCCGAGGACGCGAACGACCCGTTTGCCAGCAAAATGAAGGCCTCCATGACAGGCATGATGCAGAACATGCCGGCTTCGGCAACCAACGAGGACCTGAGCTTCAACCAGCTGATGACCGTGCACCACCAGAGCGCCGTGG
>JAYSZD010000249.1:0-13098 GCA_043738185.1 Hymenobacter sp.
GGTTCGAGGTGGGTGAGAAACTCCTCCGGGGGCAGGCCGTTCCAGCTCTCGTGCCACATGGCCTTGTGGCCAGCGGCGCAGCGGCTGCGCCGGAAGCTGGTCAGGTCGCCACCGGTCAGCATGAGGGTCAGCCAGTCGCAGTGCTCCATCCAGGAATGGGCGGCCTGGGCCACGGCGGCGTCCTCACGCACCACGTGCATGATTTTTGCCCAAAACCACTCCGAGGAGTAAATACCGCCGGCAAACCGGGTGTAGTCCTCGCCGCCCCAGGTGCGGGCTTTGTGGTTGATTTCGGCCGCTTCGTCCAGGGCCGTGTGGTCTTTCCAGAGCACGAACATGGCGTTGGGGTTGTTCTCGAAGCCGGGCGTGAGGGCCAGGGCCACGCCCTGCTCGTTCACGGGGCCGGGCGTGGAGCCAGTGGTGTCCACGGCCAGGCCCACAATCTGCCCGGCCGGCACCTGCTGGGCCACACGGCGTACCACGGCCTCCAGGCCCTCAATGTGGTCGAGGGGGTGCTGGCGGAACTGGTTGCGGGCGGGGTTGCAGTATTGCAGGGTTTTCCAGCGGGCATAGTGGTGCACGGCCTGGGCCGTTTCGGCGCCGGTGCGGGCATCCACGAGCAGGGCGCGCACGGAGTCGGTGCCGTAGTCGACGCCAATGACGTAGGCAGGAGTAGCAGCTTGATTTTCCACAGTCAGGATAAGCTATTGAACTATAAAACGTGAAGAAGTGAGGACGAAGGACCGGACTAAGGTTCCCACCACTGGCTCCCGGCCCTTCGTTCCTCACTCTTCGATGGGGTTACTTCCGCACGCCAAACTTGTAGACGCTCACGGAGTGGTAGGTGTCGCCCGGCTGCAGCACGGTACGGGGGAAAGCCGGCTGGTTGGGCGAGTCGGGGAAATGCTGGGTTTCGAGGCAAAAGCCGGCGTTTTTGCCGTACACCGTGCCGCCTTTGCCGGTCAGGGTGCCGTCGAGGAAGTTGCCGGTGTAGAATTGGATGCCGGGCTCGTCGGTGGTCACTTCCAGGGTGCGGCCGCTCACGGGCTCGTACACCATAGCGGCAGCGTGCTGCTTGCCGGTGGCGTTGTTCAGCACCCAGTTGTGGTCATAGCCGCCGGGCACCTGCCCAATTCGCTCGCCAATGGCGTGGGGCGTGGTAAAGTCAAAGGCCGTCCCCTTCACGGGGCGCAGCTCGCCGGTCGGAATCAGGCCGTCGTCCACCACGGTGTAGCGGTCGGCGGGGATGGTTACTTCATGGGCCAGAATGTCCTTGCCGGCACCGTGGTTCAGGTTGAAGTAGGCGTGGTTCGTGAGGTTAATCGGCGTGGCCTTGTCGGTAGTGGCCGTGTAGTCAATTTTCAGGGCGTTATCGGCGGTGAGGGTGTACACCACGGTCACGCTCAGGTTGCCGGGGTAGCCCTCCTCGCCATCCTTGCTCAGGTAAGTCAGCTTCAGGCTTTGGCCGTCGGCTGAGGTCTCAGGCTCAGCAGTCCATACCACTTTGTCGAAGCCGACTTTGCCGCCGTGCAGCGTGTTCGGGCCGTTGTTTTTGGCCAGGGTGTACTCCTTGCCATCAAGACTGAATTTGCCACCCTTGATGCGGTTGCCGTAGCGCCCAATGAGGGCGCCGAAGTACGGGCCCGACTTCAGAAACTCGGGGCTCTGGTAGCCGCTCACGTTGTCGAAGCCCAGAATCACGTCGCCCAGCTTGCCGTCCTTGTCCGGCACCATGAGGCTGGTAAGAATACCGCCGAAATTGGTAATGCTGGCCTTCGCGCCGTTGGCGTTGGTGAGGGTAAAAAGCTGCACTTCGGTGCCGTCGGTGGTTTTGCCAAAAGAGGCGGAAGTAGGCATAGCGGCGGTCATCGTTTGGGTGGAATCGGCCGCGGTGCCGGCAGCGGTCGTGGCTTGGTCCGCGGTTTCGTTAGCCCCGCAGGCAGCCAGCAACAGCAACAGGCTGGCCGCGGGCACGGCCAAACGCACGGAAGGGAAAAGATTGGTCATCGAGAAGTGTATATAAAAGGAAATAAAGGCGCTTTAAGCACAAAATCGCTTACAGAACCGTCAGTTTCTGAGTGAACAGCCCCGTACCCTGGCGCACCTGCACCAGAAACAAACCGGGCAGCAAGTTAGCGTCCACGGCCACCGTGGCCTGCGGGTTCTGCACCAGCCGGCGGTACACCACGCGGCCTTGTAGGTCGAACACTTCCACGGTCACGGCACCCGTCGATTTGCGGCCGCTCAGGTCCACCGTGAAGGTGTCGCGCGAGGCGGGAATGGGGTAAATGCTGATGCCGGAGAGCGTCGTGCGCGGAGCCGTGGCCAGCGGCGCGGCGGCTGGCGTCAGGGTCCAGCGCTGGCAGGCGCAACCGTTATAGTCGAATAGCGCCAGCTGCACGCCGGGGTTAGCCGAGGCAGAAGGCACTTCCACCGCCCGGTTGCCATTCAGGGACGAGAATACCAGGCTGCCGTCGCTGGCCCGGTCGATGTGGAACTGCTCGCATTCCTGGCCGCTGTAGGCGCCGAGCTGCAGCAGCGCGCCGTTGGCGTCGGAGCAACTGGCCACGCCCACGGCTTGACCGCCCGCGGCGCTCGTGATTTTGTAGTCGCCGTTGCCCAGGGCCGTGAAATCCCACTGCTGGCAAACATTACCCGTGCGGCTGGCCTGCTCAATGGCCGTGCCCGCCGTGCCCGTGCAGCCGCGCGCCTGCCACACCAGGCTATTGGGCGCCGAGCCGGCCGACACCACGTAGCGCACGGCAGCGCCGGGCGTAGCCGCCGGGGCCAGCCAGTCGCGGGTCACCTCGGGCCAGCCGGCCGCGTCCCATGTCAGCTTGCCGATGCCCAGCTTGGGGTTGCCCCGGTCGTACGAATCGTAATAGTGGTGCGTGAAATACGCGGTGCCGTTTTCCTCAAAGATGCCGGTGTGGCCGGGCCCGCGGTAGCGGCCCGAAGCGCTGAGCAGCGTGGTGCCGCCGTTGTTGTTCAGGTCGGCGCCGTTCTTGTCCAGAAACGGACCGGTGGGCGAGAGCGAGCGGCCCACCTGGATGTAGTAGGTGCTGGCCGCGCCCTGGCAGCAGGCGCCACGATTGATGAACAGGTAGTAGTAGGCGCCGTTTTGCTTCACGTAAGCGGCTTCTACGCCGCCGTTGGCCACGGCGTATTGGGTGGCGCCGGCCGGGATTTTGCCCGTGGCCGCATCGAGCTGCACGTTGCGAATGCCGCCGAAAAACGAGCCGTAGGTCATCCACAGGTTGTTGCTGGCGTCCCGGAAAATGCCTGGGTCGATGGCGTTGGCGGCGCTGCCGTTGTTGCTGGAAATCACTTCGCCCTGGTCCACCCAGTTATAGTTGGGGCTGGCGGGGTCGAGGGTGACGTTGGTGACCAGCCCGATGGCCGAGACCCTGGAGCCAAACGTGGAGCAGGAATAATACAGGTGGTACTTCCCGTTCATAAACACGCATTCGGGGGCCCAGAAAATGCCGGCAAAACCCGGCACCTTGGCCGTAATCCAACTCGGAAACGTGTTGTTCGGAAACACCGGCCGCGAACCGGGAATCCAGCGCACCAAATCAGTCGAATACATGCCGTAGATGCCCTCGCCGGTGGTAAAAATCCAGTATTTGTCGCCGTCTTTGACGATGGTCGACGGGTCGTGGGAGCCAAACGCTCCTTGCAATGCCCGGGCCGGCAACGCGCTCCAGGTCAGGGCCAGGAGCAGCAGCAGGCCACTCAGGCGGCGCCGGAGCGCGGGGCACCACAGAAGAAATTCGCTGGCAAACCGGGAAGAGCTGCGCATGAGGTAGGTTTGGGAAAGGAATTGGAGGAAAGAAAACTACTCGCCCGAAGGCTTCTTGATGTCGGTGTTGATGGGAACCGGCACGCCAAAATTGGGGGTGCCGTCGGGGTTCCAGGTGAACTTTTGCATGCGCGGGTTGCGCCGCTCCACGCAGCCTTCGCCGGGGTTGGAGTTGGCGTGGTAAATAATCCAGTCCTCGCTGCCATCCTTCGATTTGAAGAAGGAATTGTGGCCGGTGGCGTAGGCACGGGCGGCGGGGTTCTGCGAAAACACGGGCTGAGCCGATTTCGTCCAGGAGCCCGGCAGCATCGGGTCGGCCGTGCCGGAGGCCGTGAGCAGGCCCAGGGCGTAGCTGTCGGAGCCGCAGAAGCTGGCCGAGTACACCAGAAAGGTTTTGTTGTCGTGCTTGATGATTTCCGGCCCTTCGTTCACGTAGGGCGGACCCACGTTTTCCCAGGCGTACTGCGGACTGGTGAGCTCCACGCGCGGGCCGGTCAGAGTCCAGGGGTTGCTCATTTGCGAGATGTAGATGCGCTGCACGCCGTTCAGGCCGTCGTGGCCGGACCAGAGGAAATAGCGGTTGCCATTCTGCTCCAGCACAGTCCCGTCGATGGCCCAATGGTCGGCGGTGGGGTTATAAATCCGGCCCTTGTCGACCCAGGTGCCGGTGGTGGGGTCAGGGCTGGCGTTTTCCAGCACCCAGGTCCGTTGCAGGCCCAGATTGGTGCCAATGGGGCCGGCGGTATAGTAGATATACCACTTGCCGTCGAGAAAAAACAGCTCGGGCGCCCACAGGTTGCCCGAAGCCGCGCCGTTGGCGGGCGGCGTCCAGACCACGGTGCTGGGCGCCTGCGCCAGGCCCGACATGTTCCGGGTTTTCCAGATGCGCAGCTGGGTGTTCAGCGTGTGCATGTAGTAATAGAAGCCGTCCTTTTGGGCCACGAACGGGTCGGGGCCACCAGGCAGCAGCGGGTTTTGAAACGTGGCGCTGACCACCACCGGCGGCGGCGAAGCCACGGGCGGGACCGGCGTGCTTTTTTTATCGCACCCAAAACTTCCCACCAGCAGCACCGCAAGCAGCACCTGACGAACATAACGAGGGACACAAACCATCATCACGTATTATTTATCAATTGAATCGTGCCTGGCAGGACAGAACAGCCGCCCTGAGTTGCAGCCCAGGACGGCCTTCTGCTCACCACTTTCTTAACTAGTAACCGGGGTTTTGCTTCAGGTTCGGGTCGATGTCGAGGTCGCGCTGCGGAATGGGCAGCAGCTTCGACACGCCGAGGCGGAAGTTGGTAAAGTCCGAGTCGCGGGTCGTCAGCTCGGCGATGCCGGCCGGGGTGTCCATCAGGCCCCAGCGCAGGATGTCGAACCAGCGGGTACCTTCGCCCGACAGCTCCTTGGCCCGCTCGCTGCGAATCAGTTGACGGGTGGCGGCTTGGCTCAGGGTGCCCGTGATAGGGGCCAGGTCTACGCGCTGGCGCACCAGGTTCACCAAGGGCAGGGCCTCGGCTTGGCGGCCCAGCTCGGTCAGCGCCTCTGCTTGCATCAGCAGCACGTCGGCGTAGCGAATCACGCGGTGGTTGATGCCGGAGGTGAAGTTCTCGTCGGTGCGGGTCCGGTCGTTCAAGTACTTGCGCCAGTACTGCTGGTTGGGATTCCAGCCCCACTGGGCGAAGGTGCGGCCATAAAACATGTCCGGGTTGCCGGCGTGAATGATGCTGATGTCGCGGCGCGGGTCTATTCGGGTCGGATTGCTCACCGTGAACTCATTGTACGCGTCCAGCAGCCAGCGACGGGGCTGCACGTCGGAGAACGTGGGGCCGGGAGGGCCAAAGAAGTTCGGCCGGTCGTGGCTTTCCGAGGCCGAGGCATTATCCTGCCCCTGCCCTACTTCCAGCACCGCGCCGGTGAACTGCACTTCAAACACCGATTCGGAGTTATTTTCGTTGGTGGCCGTGAAGTTGTCTAGGTAATTAGGCACGAGGCTGTACTGATTCGACGAAATTATCTCGTTGAACACGGCCGACGCCTCGCTGTACTTGCCTTGGTGCATGTACACCTTGGCCAGCAGGGCCTGGGCCGAGCCTTTACTGGCGCGGCCCTTATCGGCGGCACTGTAGGCCGAGGCCAGCGGCAAGTCCGTAATGGCAGCCTGCAAATCGGCAATAATCTGGGCTTCGCCTTCGGCAATGGTGGCCTGCGGGGCGCGGGTGGTCACCACCGGCTCTATCGTGAGCAAGGGCACGTTACCGAAGAAGTATACCAAATCGAAGTACGACAGCGCCCGCACAAACCGCGCTTCAGCAATGAGCCGGCTCCGCAGCGTGGCATCCATCTGAATGCCGGGCACGCGGGTAATTACCTGGTTGGTGCGGTAAATGGTGCGGTAGTAGTCATTCCAGGCAAAAGACGAAATGAAGAAGTTGTTGTCGGGCGTGATGAAGCGCGTAAAGTTGGCCAGTTCCACAAACGGGCTTTGGCTGTACGATTCGTCGGAGCGGTGGGCCATGAAGTGCCAGCTGCGGTAGTAGCAGGCAAACTGCTGCAAGCCGGAGTAGCTGGCAAAAACGCCTTTAATGGCGTCGTCCTGGGTTTTCCAGAACTGGTCCGTGGTGGGCGCATTCGGGTTGGGCTGTTCCAGCAAATCCTTTTCGCAGGCCGTTGAGGCCAGCAGCAGGGTTCCCCCTAAAAGCAGGGTCGCTATCTTATTAGGTTTCATATCAATGAGCGAATACGGGTTGAGTGGCGGCGGCCACCGCGCGTCGGCCGCCCGGCCCTGATTTAGAAGTTTACCTGCAGGCCTCCGGTGAAGCTGCGCACGTTGGGGTAGGAGCTCACGTCGACGCCGCGGCTGTAGAAGCCAGTGCCAGTAATCTCCGGGTCGAAGCCCGTGTAGTCGGTGCTGGTGAACACGTTGCGGCCGGTCACATACACCCGCACGCTGCCCTGGTTCGTGAACCGGTTGGTCAGGAGTTTGGGCAAGGTGTAGCCCAGCTGAATGTTGCGCAGGCGGATGTACGAGCCATCTTCCAGCCAGCGCGTGGTGTTGAACTGTGCGTTCGAGGCTGCGGCTAGGCCCAGGTTGCCGATGCCGCCGCCCTGCAGCAGGCGCGGCGTGGTGGTGGAGGGGTTGTTGGTGCTCCAGGGCGTTACGTCGGCGTCGTAGTTGTTCGGGCCGTTGTAGCTTTCCAGGTCGCGGCGGGCCTGGTTATAAATCTTGTTGCCGTGCACCGAATTGAAGAACACCGACAGGTCGAAGCCTTTGTAGGCAGCGTTCAGGTTCAGGCCCATAAGCAGGTTCGGGAGGGATTTGCCGGCAAACACGCGGTCGGCGTTGTCAATCTTACCGTCGTCGTTCACATCGGTGTAGCGCACGTCACCGGCCGAAGCGTAGGGTTGAATAACCGTGCCGTTGGAGCTGCGGTAGTTCGTCACCTCATCGGCCGACTGGAAGATGCCGGAAAAGGGAATCAGGAAAAACTCGCCCAGCGATGTGCCGAGCTGCGAGCGGGTCACGCCCTCGCCGCCGCCAAACGTCTGGCCCTCCAACGGCACTGCCGTGATTTCGTTTTTTACCGTAGTCAGCGTGAAATCGGCCCCATAGGTGAAGTCCCGCTTGGTTTCGTGGTAGCCCAGAGCCAACTCAAAACCTCGGTTTTCGATGTTGCCCGCATTCTGGTAAAGCCCTTGGCCAAAGTGCCCCAGATAAGTCAGCACCTGTACTTCCGCCAAGGCCTTGCGGGTTTCCGACACATAGTAATCAGTTGATAAGGTTAATCGATTATTCAGCAGGCTCATATCTAAACCAAAGTTGCTGGTATACCTTTCTTCCCACTGAATATCGGGGCTGGGTAAGGCCAGCTGCGAGGCGCCATTGACGATGGTCTGACCCGTCCCAATTACGTAGTTAACATTTTGACCAACAATTGGATATGGCAGGTAACTGCCACCGTAGGGGCCGAACAGCGCATCATTGCCGTTGGCCCCGTAGCTGGCACGCAGCTTCAGATTGTTCACGCTGGGCACCGCATTCTTGAAGAAATCTTCCTCGCTGATGCGCCAGCCTACGGAAGCCGCGCCAAAGTTGCCCCAGCGGTTTTCCGGGGCGAAGCGCGACGAGCCATCCCGACGGCCGCTCACCGACAGCAGATAGCGGTTTTTGTAGTCATAAGTAGCCTGGGCAAAAAACGACCGTTTGGTTTGCACAAACGACGAGCCCTGCACAATACCCCGCTCCGGGCCGGCGCTCAGCTCAAAGTAGTATTGCGGCGAGGGCACAAACCCCTGAGCACCAGCCTGAATATTGTGCACGCGGAAGGACTGCTCCGAGTAGCCGCCCACGGCGTTGATGCTGTGGTCGCCCAGCTGCTTGTTGAAATTCAAGGTGTTTTCGGCCAGCAAAAACACGTCGTAGCCCAGGAATTCGTTCAGCGACGACGTGTTGATGCGGGTATTTTGCCGCAGAATGCCCAACTGCTGCGCGTCGGCATAGCTGTAGGTATGCCCGTCCAGGGCCACGTTCAAGCGGTAGGTCAGGAAGTCGAAGATGGAGAAGTCGGCGCTGATGTTGCCCGCCACCCGGTTGTCGGCCTGCGTACGGCGCAGGAGCTGCTGCGCGCCTATTGGGTTGGTGGCAAAGGTGTTGAGCACCGGTGAGCCCGTGCCAAAACCGCCCACGTTGGTCGAGTCAAGCACCGGAATGCTCGGAATGATGGTCAGCACGTCGATGAACGGCGCCCCGTTGAGCAGCGTCGAGTTGATGTGCGTCAGCTGCACATTTTCCTGCAGTTTGAAGCGACCACGCGTCAGGCCGGAGTTCACCCGCAAGCTGTAGCGCTTAAAATCCGGGCCCTTCACAATGCCTTCCTGGTGGAAGAAACCGCCCGAAACCAGGAAGTTGGTCGCCGTTTTGTCACCCACCGAGCCGCCAGACAGTGAAAGGTTGTAATCTTCTACCGTACCGTTCTGGAAAAACTCATCCTGCCAATCGGTGTCCACATTGGGGTTGAAGGCCCCACCGGCGCCTTTCACGGCACCGGCCAAGCTGTTTTGGCCGTTGCTCAGGGGGTTCAGGCCGGCATTGGCGTAGGCCACCACGGCCCGGTCGGCCCATTCGCTGGCGTTGGTCAGGTTGTAGCGCTTATACACGCTTTCCACGCCCCGGTAGCCGTTGAAGCTGATGGACGGCGTCCCGGCCCGACCCTTTTTGGTCGTAATCTGCACCACGCCGTTGGCGCCCCGCGAGCCGTAAACAGCGGTCGAAGAAGCGTCTTTCAACACCGTCAGGCTCTCAATATCGTTCGGATTCAGGTCGCGAATGTTGTCCGTCCATAAGCCGTCGATAACATAAAGCGGGCCGCTGCTGGCATTGCCCAACGTGCCGATGCCGCGAATGTTGACAATCGGTGCTGCGCCCGGAGCGCCCCCGCCGGTTACCTGCACGCCCGGCAGACGCCCCTGCAAGGCTTGGGTAGCCGTAGCAACCGGTGCTTTGGTTGCCTCCGATACATCCAAGCTGCTCACGGCGCTGCTCACGTTCTGGCGGTTTTCCGTCAGGTAGCCCACCACCACCACTTCCGACAAGCCCTGCGCGCTGGCGCGCAGCTGCGTATCAACGGCCGTGCGGCCGCCCACCGCCACCTCCTGCGAGGTATAGCCCACAAAGGAGAAGACCAGCGTAGCCCCGGCCGGCGCCGTAATGCTGTAGCGGCCGTCCACGTCGGTCTGGGTGCCGTTGGTGGTGCCTTTCACCAATACGGTTACGCCCGGAATACCGACGCCCTTCTCATCGGTAATGCGGCCGGTGATGGGGCCATCGGCGGCCTGCAGCATGGCCACCGCCAGCTTACCGGGGGCGGCAGCCGCTGCCTGGCCCGCCAAGGGCAGTAGCAGCAAGCCCCCGAGCAGGGCCGGTACCGCCAACCCCTGCATTTTGGGTACTGACTTTTTCATAATAACAGTGTGGGAATTGGTGAGAATAAACACAATCGATTGTGTAAAAAGCTCTAAAAAAAGAATACTCAGTTACACTGGAGGAGAAAGTCGGGGGGGCCGCGCTACTGCGTTTTGGCACTTAAAGAGGCTGGCAATCATGTCATAAAGCTGTTTCAGGGCGTATTCTATGCGTACTATGCCAATCGATTTCCTGCAGCTGGAGGTAATCGATTAGCTGTTAGGTCAACAATGTTACTGCAATTTACTGAAATTATCAATTTATCGATTGTTTTTTTCTCAATCGATTTCTGAGCTCATGTGTTTTCCCCTTTCCAATTTTCTCCTCGGGCGCAGGTGCAACCGCACTTTGGCTACGATTATATAGGGCAATACTTGTTCAGCTCTTGTGTTCAGACTTTTACTACGGCCTGCAAACCTTTGCGCCCGAGCACTGACTGGTGAGTTGGAAGGTCCCCAAAATGCCATCGGCAGCCCGGAACTTTACGCCATTCACTTATCGCCTGCACCGAAAAAAGGAAACCAGCACCGGAATGGCGCTGGTCTCCTTTTTTCGGTGCAGGCGGCAGACCTAACGGTGGCTCAGGCGCAGCACCTGCTGCTCATTTCCTTGGCGTACGGTGAGGTAGTACATGCCACGGGGCAGCGCGGTAGCTTCCGCCAATTCCACGTCTTGCTCGCCCGTCGCAACACGCACGGTTTTGGTAAGCACCGTTTGGCCGAGCACGTTGCGCACGGTGAAAGAAATTGCGTCGGTACCAAGCGAGTTGACCCGAACCGCCACCTTGCTGTCGTATGGGTTCGGGAATACATTGGCTTTGAACACCTGCGCTACCACAGCGGCAACCCGCAGGGAGCGCACCGGCGAAAAGGACGTAGTACCGTCGGTATCGACCTGCCGCAGGCGGTAGTACACCGTGGTAGCAGCCATTTGGGCCAGGGTGCCATCGGCATACTGGTAGCTGGTCCGGGCGCTGGTGCTGCCGGCCCCGGCGAGTTTCCCTATCGTTTGGAATGCCACGCCATCTGAGCTGCGCTCAATGGCAAAGTAGTCGTTGTTCTTCTCCGAAGCCGTGGCCCAGGTGAGCACGGGCGTTTTACCGGCCCAGGCCGCGTCGAAGCCGATGAGCTCAACCGGCAAGGGACGCACCACGGTCAGGGTGGTGCTTGCGGTGTTGCATTGGCCGTTAGCAGTTGTTCCCGTTACCGTATAAGTAGTGGTGTACTGAGGCGAGACAGTAATGCTTGCTGTTTGGTCCGGCAGTGGGGTAGCAGTGCCCCCTTCAACAGTTGCCGTCCAGTTGTATAACGTTGTTGAACCACCGGCAGCCGTCAGCACTCTGCTTTCACCGGCCTGAATGGACTGCGAAGGCGTTACCGTCACCGTTGGAGTTACCGTGATGGTTGACGACCGGCTCAGCGTGTTGCAACCGGCTACAGTGGCAGTTACGGCATAGGTAGTGGTAGTGGCCGGACTTACCGTTATCGAGGAAGTAGTTTGAGGCAGCGAAGTCGTTACGCCATCACTGGTAGCCGTCCAGCTGAAAGCAGCGTTCGGCTTGTTCGAAACAGCAGTCAGGGTTTTGGGTGTGCTTGCACAAGCACTGGAGTTGGGCGTCAACGTCAGGGTCGCAGCCTCTACGGTGATGGTAGCCGAGCTACTTACCGTTCCACAGCCCGGAACGGTAGCTGTCAGCGTGAAAGTTGAGGTCTGATTCGGTCTGGCACTGTAGGAGGACGCGGTACTGAAACCAGAGGCTGTTGAACCATCAGCACGCACGACGCTCCAGGAGTAAGTTGTGCCAGCAATGGCCCTGTCGATTGTCGAGGTCAAAAGAATTGTGGTGGTTGAGCAAACGTTTACTGCACTGGGCGAAACTGTTAACACCGGGGCAGCCACCGTTACGGTTACCAATCTGGTTTCCGCGCCACATCCGCCGTTGGCGGTCAGCTCATAAGTAGTGGTAGCGCCGGGAGTTACCGTGTAAGGATTGGCAGTAGAGGTTTCGTTGGTAGTGGTGTTGCGCCAGGAATAAGTTGGGGTGAATCCCGAGGGCAAATTGGTGTAGCTAGCCGTAAGAGTAGAAGACTGACCCGAGCAAATAGGCGTAGGAGAAGCCGATGCAAATAAAGTCCTGGCCAGAACGGTAATGTTCTGAGTAACTACGTTGCTGCCGCACGCAGCCGTGTTTGTAGTAACCGAGTAAGTAGTAGATGTCGTAGGCGTTACCGAGAAATCACCAGTGAAGTTGCTTTGGATTACCGTACCGTTCTCAAGCAGGTTGTAAGCAGATTCGGCAGAGGCGCCTCTTGCGGTGATGGCAACGGTTGCGCCGGGGCATACGGTTGGGTTGCTGCTGGTCACCCCATTAACCGTAGCGCTAACCGTGAGCGAAGGCGCCAACACAAAGCTGAAGGAAGCATTCTTGGTGTTGTTGCAAGCGATGGCGCTATTCAGTGCAAACGAAGAGTTGGCATTGGATGAAGGCAAGGAATATGCGAAAAAAAAGTTTGCGTTACTTGCTTCAGCCTCTGTAAATATATGCGATTGCGAAAAATTGTTAGGGCCTGTAAACGTATAGGTACCAGCAGAAAATGATTTGATGGCTATGGTGGCCGGACCGCTCCCACTAGGGCAGTAAGGTACCGTTACGTTCCCGCTTCCATTATTATAGGTAGTTTCAACAATCGTGTTACCGACGCTATACCTGATGGTGAATCGTCCAGAGCATTGACCATAGCCATCCGTCACGGAAACGAGCAGCAAGAAAATGCCAGCTAAAAAAGTAAGTAGTGTTTTCATTACAGTAAGTGGTTAAAGGTTAATAATGCAAAACATTCTAAACCAATGCAAACGTACAAATTTACTATTGAATTACAGTGGTTGGCGGCTTCAGGATTACTTAAAAACTCACAATCCGGGCTTCGTAAATTTCTTTTCATTATATAAATAATTCATGCAGTAATACAGATTAAAACTGTATTATATAGCATGTTTTTGCTGCTGAATGACCCAACTGCCGCACGGTGCTATTGGTTCCGGGCTGGCCCAATTAGCGTCTATAGCAATGCCTTAGTACTTGCCGTCGTCGCGCACCTTACCACCGGGGCCAACCAATTTGTTGTGTACTCCGACGTTGTATGATTTGCACAAACAGGAGAGTAGCTGCTGTCCGTATCCGCTTGGTTCTAACTTTCTAAATTAAGGCCAGCAGCATTTTCAAGTACTTGCGTAAGCAACTACGGCTGCCAGCCTATCGCAACAACTTTATTTTTTCTCATCAGATGTATTTGCCTTTAAGTCCGCGCTTTCGGGCTGCCTGCCTGCTTTTCAT
>JAYSZD010000250.1:0-4760 GCA_043738185.1 Hymenobacter sp.
GGCGCTCAGGGCCAGGGGCATGCCCGTGGCTTCCACGTCGCCATTACTGGTGAACCGAACGAATTGCTGGCCGGGGCCCTGGTTAAAACTGACCTGGTATAGTCCCTGCGTCTTTTTCCACTGTATTTGGGTGGCATGCGGATAATGCTGTTGCAGGGCCACGAAGGCCAGCGGCGGCACCTGGTCGGGGCTGATGAGCTGGGTGTGGCCGGCTCCGGCCGCTAGCAAGAAGGCCGCGCAGCATAGGAATAGGGTTTTCATAGCAGGCACGGTTGATTTAGCACGATGGTAAAGGTGGCGCGGCCCGGCGCGGCGCGCCATGATGTTTATCAGGCGGACGGGTGAGATGCGTCATGCTTCGCGTCCCGGGCACAAAGGACCTTTGTCGGTGGCCGGCCGGCCCGGGAGTAGCCGCCGGTTCCCTTTCTTTTTCTTTGTTTTCTCGCATGAACCAGCGCTTTAAAGTTGTCAGCCTCACCCACCGGCACGCGCCGCTGGCCATTCGCGAGCTGCTGACCCTGGATGAACCCGCCTGCCGCGCCCTGCTGCTCGTCATCAGCCAGGACCTGGGCCTGGCCGATGTGCTGGTGCTGAGTACCTGCAACCGCACGGAAGTGTATTACAGCGACGCTCGGGACCAAAGCGCCGCCATTATCGGCGAGCTGGCCCGGCTGAAAAACCTGCCCGACGGCACCTCGGTTGGTGCCTGGTTTACCAGCATCAGCAGCGCCCCGGCCGCAGTGCGGCACCTGTTTGAGGTGGCCATGGGCCTGGACGCGCAAGTTGTCGGCGACCAGCAAATCAGCCATCAGGTGAAGCAGGCCTACCAATGGTCGGCGGAAGCCGACGCGGCCGGACCGTTTCTGCACCGGTTGCTTCACACGGTGTTCTTCACCCACAAGCGGGTGCGCCAGGAAACAAGCTTTTGCGACGGTGCGGCGTCGGTTTCCTACGCCGCTTTGCAGCTGGTGGAGGACCTGACGGCACACCTGGCCAGCCCGCGGGTACTGTTGGTGGGCGCGGGCACCTTCGGGGCGGACGTGGCCCGGCATTTTGGGGCCAGCGACCGGTTTGCGCACGTCGTCCTCTGCAACCGGACGCGGGATAAAGCCGAGGCTGTGGCCGTTGAGTGTGGGCTGGAGGTGCTTGATTTTGCCGATTTAGCCCGCGGTATTCAGCAGGCTGATGTCGTCGTGTGCTCGGTGGCGGCATCCGTGCCCAGCATCACCCTGCCGCTGCTCGAAAACCAGGCCGTGCTCAGCCACAAGTTTCTGGTGGACCTGTCGATGCCTCGCAGCATTGCGGCCGAGGTGGAAACCGTGCCCGGCGTGCTGCTTTATTCCCTTGATGCCATTCAGAGCAAAGCCTCGGCGGCCCTGGAGCGGCGGCTGGCAGCCGTGCCGCAGGTGCGGGCCCTCATTGCCGAAAGCCTGGCCGGGTTGCAGGACTGGAGCGAGGAGATGGAAGTTTCGCCCACCATTCAAAAGCTGAAAAATGCCCTGGAGCAGCTGCGGCAGGAAGAAATGAAGCGGTACGGCAAGCGCATGAGCTCCGCCGAAGCCGACCTGCTGAATGAAATCACGAAGTCGCTGATGCAAAAGGTGCTCAAGCAGCCCGTGCTGCAGCTCAAGGCCGCCTGCAAGCGCGGCGAGCCCGGCCAGCTGGTGGAGCTGCTCAGCGAGCTGTTCGACCTGGAGCGCCAGCCGGCCCTGGCCTGACCCCGCCAGTGGGCTGCTCCCCGCTCAGCCTTCACCTTATCAAAAACACCCGGCCGATACTTCAGCCGGGTGTTTTTGGGTAGCCAATGCCGAAGCCTCAGGCGGAGCAGGGCTCGCGCAGGTCGATGAAAATGAGGCGCCAGCGCCCCCCAACCCCAGCCGACTTGGCAAAGTGGAACCGGAAGCCCGTGCGGGTTTGCAGTATCGTGCGCATGGTGCGGCCCTGCGCGGCCTTGCCCTGCGCCGTCGTGCCGCCCTTCACAGTTGCGCTGGGCCAGAGGTCCAGGTTCCGAAACGTAATGGCGGGGCCGGACAAGCAGCCCGATTGGGCAAAGCCCGCGTTCTGCCTGGTTTGCAGGTCGCAGTCGGCTTCGGGCAGCTGCGGCACCGTGCGCAGCTGCGGGCAGGTCATGAGCTGTTTGTCCAGTGAAAACAGGGGCAGGTTCTGGTTGGCGCGGCGGAAAGCGTCCACTTCGGCTACCCGCGTTACCAGCGGCACGGCGCCGGGCTGTTCCAGAATCCAGAGGCCAAATTCCGGGTCGATGAGCTGGTTGAGCATCCCGGCATCGTGGCCACGCAGGGCACCTTCGAGCAGCAGCCAGGCCCCGGCCACGGACGTGTCGGCGGGCATCACCGCTTTTTCGGTGTGCGCGGCGGCGGAATCGGGCTTGGGAATGGTGGCCGGCAGCGTTTGCACCGCGCTTTGGGCGGGTACCTCGTCAGGCATGCCGTTGGGGTTTTTAGTGTCGCAGGAGGCGGCGAGCAGCAGGGCCAGCGCGGCGTAGGGAAGGATGGGGGAAATGCGCATGGATTCGGGAAACAAGGGTGGGAATGGCCTGAGCAAATTGCGCAGCCGGCAGCTGGGCCTGCCGTTCTTTTGGGCTATGACGGCACCACTGCCTACACCCACGGAATGGTGTGGTAAACCGAACGGGCGCTGGGCTGCGCCAGTGCTTCCGGATGCTGGGCGCAACGCGCGCAGCAGGCTTCCTGCGCCGTGTGGTACCCGGCGGCGCGCAGCACCAGCACCGGAATCTGGGTGTGGTAGGCCTGCGTTTTGGCGTAGCAGGTGGCAAAGTATTGCGTCAGCTGCCCGGCATTGGTGGGCGCGATAACCAGCAAATCGGCGTGTTCCCGGCCGCAAAAGTCGTTCACGCCTTCCAGCCGGGCCTCATCCTCCACCAGATGTTCGGTAACCGGCGCGGCCCAGGCCAGCTGCCCGGCGGCGGCATGCAGGGCTTGTTTCAGGGGCCGCCGCTGGGGCCGGTCATGGGGCGCGTAGCATTGCACCAGCTCCAATGGTACCGGAAAAGCATCCGCCAGGGCCGAAAGCCGGTGCATAAGGCTGTTGTCCAGCACCCCGAAATTGGCGGAGAACACCACGCGCCGGGGCAGTGAGCGCCGGCCCGCCGGCACCACCAGCACCGGGCAGGTTAATAATCCGGCCAGTGCCGCGGCATGGGTATCGGGAGCTGCCTGCTGGCAGCAGTCAATGGGTTCCAGGCCCATCACCACCAAATCGGCCGCGCACCGGATGGCTTCGGCTTGTATGTGGTCGGGCAGTACGCCCGCCAGCACCCGGTAGCTGTAGCGAATGCGGCGGCCGTCCTGGCGGGTAAGCTGCTGGTAGCGCAGGCGCTCGACCAGGCTGCGCAGCCGCTGCTCCTCGGTGGCCAACACGCCGGCGGCTCCGGCGGGCGTGGCGGGGATGCAGTGCAGCAGCACCACTTCGGCCGGCCAGCGCACGGCCAGCTTGTTGGCATAGGCCAGCGTGTGCTCGGCGGCAGGAGTGTGGTCGATGGGGACGAGGATGGTCTTCATAAGCAGAAGCGACGGGTGGCCAGATGATTGTAGAACAGATAAGTGAGTTTAGTGGCAGTCGTACACCGGGACCGACTGGGCGGCGCTGGCAGTGGCAGTGGCCGGGGGCAGCTGGGGGCTGAGGTAGGGGATTCCCAGCCCCAGACCGCGCACAATGAACACCACCGCCAGCACCGAGGCCGCGTAGGGCACGGCTTGGCGCATGCGCGTGCGCCAGAGCAGCGGCACCAGCCGCCCGCTCAGCGACAAGCCAAACATGAGCGGCAGCGTGCCCAGCCCGAAGCAGGCCATGTACAACGCCGCGCCCGCCACCCCCGGCGCACTTAGCGCCCCGGCCAGGGCCAGGTACACCAGGCCGCAGGGCAGCAGTCCATTGAGCACGCCCGTGGTATATAAAGCGGAAAGCGTGGGCTGCTGAAACAAGCGGCCCAGCGTGTTTTTCACCCAGGCCAGCGGCCGGTCCAGTCCCAGCGTTCCGGCCAGGCGGCCGGTGTAGCGCTCCGGCACGGCTACCAGCAGCAGAATCAGCACGCCCGAGGCAATGGACAGGCTCTGCTGCACGCCGGCCAGGCGCAGGCCCTGGCCCACCAGCCCGGCCCCGGCTCCCAGCATGGCGTAAGTCGTGACCCGGCCCAGATTATAGAGCAGGCGGCCGCCAGCGTAGCGCAGCGGCGACGTTGTTTTATCCACGCCGCCGGGCAGCGCCAGGGCAATGGCCCCGCACATGCCCACGCAGTGGAAGCTGCCCAGCAACCCAAACAGGAATCCGGCCCAGAGCATGGTTTAGTTAAGTGTCAGGTCTTGTTCGAAGAAGTAGGCTTGTCCGCCGGCGGTAAATTCCAGTTGGACGCGCCACAGGCCGGCCGCCATCTTGCTCGTGTTCATCACCTGCCGCCGGTCGGGTGCGAGTTGCAAAGGCAGCGTGAAATCCAGTGCTTTATCAGAAGGGCGGAAAAAGTGGACCTGCCCCTGCACAGCCTGGCCCGCCAGCGCGTCGGGCAATTGCAGAGTCAGGCGGCGGCTGTCGGCATCGTGACGTACCTGCACGGGCGTGGGCAGGGCGGCGGTGCGGGCCACGGCCTCCATGCGCTGCTGGTGCGCCAACTCCTGCTGGTAGTAGTCGGCGCTCACCAGATTCACATCGGACTGCATGGCCTGGTACACCATGAAGCCGATGTAGATGGCAAAAAGCACAAATACCGCGACGATGGCATAAGGCCA
>JAYSZD010000251.1:0-1951 GCA_043738185.1 Hymenobacter sp.
CCACCATCGGGTGAAACTCCGTCATTTACTGCCACGATGTCGCCGCTGAAACCGTTGGCAAACGTCCGGATTGCCGGCCCGTAGGTAGCCGTACCGAACTTATAAGTACCGGTAACGCCAGTCGAACCCGTAATGATGAGGTTATTGAATGCCCTGTTGTCAAACAAGTACATCTGCATGCGGCCCGAGCTACCGTCCGGCGGCGTCGAGAAGTTGGCGTTGTTCCGGCCGCTGCCATCCTGGGTTTCGGCCAGCACCTGGTCGTTACCCCGGCCCAGATTAGTGATGTTCTTGTACTGAAAGTTGCCCGAAACTTCGTTGAACCCCTTGCTCATCATCACGTCGTGGAGCATGTTGTTCCAGTAGAACAGGTTGGTGGTGCCGGCCGCCAGGTTGCCAGGGTCGCGGGGGCCTTTGGCTGGGTCGAAGGGAAAGTCGAAGTCGCGGGTGGCTCCGCCATCAGGGGTAGTTATGGTTCTGATGTCGACACCGGTGCCCGACGTGGGGGTACCATTGTCATCGTAAGCGGCCACGTTGTTGCCACGGGTGAGCTGCTTGCCGCTCGAAAGCAACGAGTAGGTATCCGCGAAAAAGCCGGTAGGAGCTTTGGGGTCGCCCACCTGCCAGCCATAAGGCGAATACAGCGGGTTCGTCGAGCTGAAGGGGACGATGACGCGGGGCGAAACGTCAGGACTTTCAAACGGTACGGGAATCACCGTCATGCTATTGGGGGCGCCCAGCGTGCCTTTTGCACCCGTGACCTTGCGCGAAGCCGCCGCCTGGGCCGTAGCCAGCGGCTGCCGCCGGGCCTGGCTTTGCATAACGTGCTCCTGGAAAGTTGCGCGCTCACTCACCATGTAGTCGTTGCGGTCGACCAGGCGGCCGGTTTGTGCGTCCACGCGGGCATTCCAGCTGTGCTGCTGGTCGAGCTGTGCGATGGACACATTCCAGACCAGCACCAGCTTGTCATCAACGCGCACGTACATCAGGCGGACGGGAATGTTGTCCTGCGAAATGCCGCCTTTATTAAACACAATGCCATCGGCGGCCCGGCCTTCTACCACGCGCTGCAGCGACACGGGGCTGGGGAGCTTCAGGGCCCTAGCTGCTGCGCCCACGGCCTGCTCGGCGCTGAGGGCCGGCGTAGCTGATGGGGCAACGGTGGCCGCGTTGGCCAGGAAATCCTGGGTAACAAGCACCACTTTGCCATTCTGGTCGGTATGCACGGCGCCGGTGGCATTGAACACCGCCAGGCCGTTCACCCGCTGCTGCAGGTAAGTGTGCGTGAGGCCCGTGCTGCTGTCGAAGTACGAGCTGGTTATCACGGGATTGGTCACGTCGGCCGCGCTCAGGCGGCTTTGCGCCTTGGCTTTGGTCGAGAACGAGGCCAGCGCCTGCGCAGCAGGCGTGGCTTGCTGAGCGGAGGCCAGGGCTGGCAGCGCCAGCGCAAGGGCCAGGGCCAGCTTGCCGTAGCTGGAAGGAGTAGGATTCAATGTCATAGAAATGAAAAGAGAAGAAAAAATTTAGGGATGAGCCTGGCGGCAGTTTCGGAAACAAACGTAATAGTTCGGCGGAACTGACTGGATAACAAGGTGTATCCGTTTGAAAAAGTTTGGTGCCGGGCAAAAACCTGACGTTCTACGGGTGAATGCCTTTGGCACCAAACTTTTTATCACGTAGCCGTGGGGTAGCTCCCGCCGCGACTTAGCTTATTTCACGATGCTAATCCGGCTGGTGGTATACTCGGCGCCGTTGCGCACGTTGAGGTAATAGATGCCGGGAGCCAGGCGGCTCAGGTCGAGCTTGTTGGTGTAGTTGTCGCGGGCCGAACCCGTGTACACGTTCTGACCGAGCACGTTGGTTACCTGCACGCTGAGGTTGCCTTTGGCTTTAGCCCCATGAATTTCGAGGTCAAACAAGCCCGTGGTGGACGGGTTGGGGAACACGCTGA
>JAYSZD010000252.1:0-13044 GCA_043738185.1 Hymenobacter sp.
CGCCCGCCACGCCGCCCTCATGGGCTACAAGCGCCTGAACATGGCCGGCATTGCCCACCTCGCGCCCGGCGGGCTGCTGTTCACGTTCAGCTGCTCCCAGGTCGTAAGCCCCGAGCTGTTTGAAGGCGCGGTACTGGCCGCGGCCATTGAGGCGGGCCGCCCAGCGCGCATCCTGCACCGCCTCACCCAGCCGGCCGACCATCCGGTGAGCCTCTTTCACCCGGAAGGCGCGTATTTGAAAGGGTTGGTGCTGGCGGTGGAGTAAAGGGTTTCAACAACAATTGATTACAGAACGTCATGCTGAGCTTGCCGAATCATCTCGCGTGCAATGGTAATCCAATCGACTGGGTTTATCATTGCACGCGAAATGCTTCGGCTGCGCGGACGCCAGATGAGCATGACGTTCTTTTGATTTTTAACCCGAACTCCACCGGCGTTGAGGCGGTTGCTGCTTAAACTTATTCAGACTCCGTGAAGCAGGCAAAAGGCAAACGTGCATCCCTCATTTCTCCCAAACAGCCCGTGGCCGTCATCGGTGCGGGCGTGGCCGGGCTGGCCACGGCGGTGCGGCTGGCCGTGGCCGGCCACGCCGTCACGGTATTTGAGGCCAGTGGCACGTTTGGGGGCAAGATGCACCAGTTCAGCCTGCCGGGCGGGTATCGGTTCGATGCCGGGCCGTCGCTCTTCACGTTGCCGCAGCTGGTGGACGATATTTTCCGGCTGGCGGGCCGCGAGCCGGCCGACTATTTCCGTTACGAGCGGCTCGACCCCATTACCCACTACTTTTTTGCCGATGGCACCCGGCTCACGGCCTGGGCCGAGGCCGCAAAGTTTGCCGCGGAGGTAGAAGAAAAGCTCGACGCACCGGCGGCGGCCGTGGCGCAGTTTCTGGCCCGCAGCCACAAGGCTTACGATGCCACGGCGGGCACGTTTTTGCACAAGTCGCTGCACAAAGCCAAAACCTACCTCAGCTCCGAAACGCTGAAGGCCGTGGCCGCGCTGCCCAGCCTGGGCCTGCTGGGCACCATGCACCAACGCCACGCCGCCGCCTTCACCGACCCGCGCCTCGTGCAGCTCTTCGACCGCTACGCGACTTACAACGGCTCGGACCCGTACCAGGCGCCGGCCACGCTAAGCATGATTCCGCACCTGGAGCACGGCATTGGGGCTTTTTATCCCGAAGGCGGCATTTATGCTATTGCCGAAAGCCTGGCGAAGCTGGCGGCCGAGTTCGGAGTGAAATTCCGGTACAACGAGCCGGTGGAGGAAATTGTAATTGCCGAAGGCCGCGTGACCGGCGTGCGCACGGCGCAGGACGTGTACGACTTCGGCCGGGTGGTGAGCAACATGGACGTGGTGCCCACCTACCGCCGCCTGCTGCCGCGGGAGCCCGCCCCGGAGCGCACCCTCAGCCAGCCCCGCTCTTCTTCGGCCCTGCTATTTTACTGGGGCATCAGCCGGGAGTTTCCGGAGCTGGACTTGCACAACATTTTCTTTTCGGCCGATTACCAGCGCGAGTTTCAGGCCATTTTTCAGGGCAAGACCGTGGCCGACGACGTGACGGTGTACGTGAACATCACCTCTAAAAAAACGCCTGCCGACGCCCCCGCCGGCCACGAAAACTGGTTTGTGATGGTGAACGTACCCCACGACCAAGGCCAGGACTGGGACGCCCTCACCGCCAAAACCCGAGCCGTGGTGCTGCGCAAGCTAAGCCAAGCCCTGGGCACCGACTTGGAACCGCTCATTGCCGCCGAAAAAGTGTGGACGCCGCCCGGCATCGCGGCCGACACCTCCTCGTTTGGCGGGGCGCTCTACGGCAGCTCGTCCAACAACGCGCTGGCGGCGTTTCTGCGGCACCCCAATTTTTCGGGGCGGCTCGAAGGGCTGTACTTTTGTGGCGGCTCGGTGCATCCCGGCGGCGGCATCCCGCTCTGCCTGCTATCGGCCAAAATCGTCTCGTCTCTTATCAATGAAGAATGACTGGGAATTAAGAATTAAAAATTAAGAATGCCTGTGGTGGCGTCTCAGTTCTTAATTTTTAATTCTTAATTCTTAATTCCCTCCTATGGTTGACTACTCCGAGCCGCTTCCGGCCGCCAGTACCCAGCGGCTGCGCGTGGCCCAAGGGCTGATACTGCTGTTCCACATCACTGGGTTTGTAGGGCTGGCTTTTTCCGATAACCCCGAATTTTACCTGCGCTTCACGCCGCTCACGCTGCTGCTCACGGCTGGCCTGCTGTTCGCGTTTCAGGAAGACCGGGGCGTTAGCTTCTGGGGGTTTGGGCTCTCGGTGGCCCTGCTCGGCTTTGCTGCCGAGATGATTGGCGTCCGAACGGGCTGGTTTTTCGGACATTACTACTACGGTGCTACCTTAGGCTATAAAGTAATGGACGTGCCCCTGGCCATTGGCCTCAACTGGCTGGTGCTGACGTGCGTGTGCGGCACACTGGCGCGCTACCTGCCCCTGCCGGAACTGCCGCGCACGCTGGTGGCCGCGCTGCTGATGGTGGGGCTCGACCTGTGCCTGGAGCCCGTGGCCAGCACCTACGACTTCTGGCACTGGACGGCCGACATTATCCCGTTCCAGAATTTCCGGGACTGGTTCATTCTGTCCTGCCTGATGCAGATGCTGTTCAACCGGGCCAATTTCAGCAAGAAGAACCCTTTGGCTCCACTCGTGTACCTGACCCAATTGCTGTTTTTCTTCCTGCTGGGCACTTTGTAGTGGGCATTTGCCGGGTAGTTTAGCAGGTTTATTCAGTGGACCGAACTTACGGGCTTGTTGCTCCGTTAGGCCAAAAATCTTCTTTTCCGCCTATGCCCTTTACTACTCCTGCTCCTACTATTTCGTTGGAGCCAGCCCTGCCCGTGTTTTATGCGCACGGGCTGCGCACGGCCTCCGATGCGCTGCTGGCGCAAGCCCTGGGCCTTACCGTGGTGGCCCTGACCCAACAGTACCCCGACCGGGCAAGCCTGGTGCACGGCACCATCCAGGCCGATATGGAGCGCCAAAAGCGGGAGCACGTCGCGCTATACGCGCAATACCCCACCGCCGTAGAGCGGCTTTATGGCCTGCTGCAACTGGGGCTGCGCGACTTGACGACCATCCCCGGAAATTTTTATGCCGACCTGCAAACCGATTTCCCCAACAGTTGGGAAGCGGTTCTCGACCACCTCACCACGTATTCGTCGCCGCAGCTTCAACAGCTCCTCAACGACGGCATCCGGACCCGACTGTTCCGTTCAGACATCAACATCAACCTAGTAACCAAAGTCCTGATTGAGCAGCTCAACATGATGCTCAACCCCCAGGTGTTTCCACCAGAGCGCTACAACATGGGCGAAGTGTTCCGCAGCATTTACCTGTACTACATCCGCGGCATTTGCACCGACGAAGGCGCCCGCATCGCGGCCGAGCATTTTGCCCGTTTGTAATTGTCGGAACAGCGCCTACTCAGCCCTGGCATACACACCAAAAGCCCTCACGGCGCGTATTTCCAAGTCAGAAAATACGCGCCGTGAGGGCTTTTGACGATAAATGGTGCTTACGAGGCCTGGAGCCCTCCAAGTTCCTGCGACGCCCGCGCTACGTGGTCCACGATACGACCAATGGCCTGACCCAGAGTGGCATCGCCGGCCACATAATCTTGCAAATGGTCGAGAACGGCGCGGTCGAGCGGGTTGGTTTTGGTGGACAAAAAGGTAACGGCGCATTCGGCCACGTACTGCCGACGGGTCCACGCCGCATGCTGTTCGGGGTCGAGGCCGGATGGTTCGGATAGGAAATCAGGAGAAGGCACACCAGGGGAATTCAAACGTTGAAAAACAGTTGGAAGAGCGTAACGTAGCTTTTGGGGCCCTGGGGCAGCGAGCACGCTGCACTGCATTAGGCAGGCTGCCCCCGGCGAAACACGGTTTGTAAGGGGGGCTTGAAAGCGCCTGCCCAGCTCCTAACAGCCAAAGCCACGGGCCACCGGTGTGGGGCTGCTTCCCCAGTGCGAAAATCGCGCCAGAAAGCCCTTAAAAGGCAATAACTGCCGGACTCAGGTGCCCAAAAATAGCGCGGTTGCCTGACTACGAGGCAGAACCAGACATTCCAAAAAGCGCCATGCTGCCTTCCTGACAAACGCTTTCCCGCATTCGTGACAGCCGCTACGGCAGTACCAGCGGCTTCTTCATGTTCAGATGGCCTTGCTTTTCCAGCATCTTGGCGGCGGCGACCAGCTGGGCGGAGTCGTGGGCATTTACCAGAATGAGAGGGCCGGTCGGGCCGTTGGTGCTCAGCAGAAAGCTGCGCTCGGGCCGGAGGCGCTGTCGGCGCAGGGCGGGCAGGTGCCGACGCAGGTAGCGCAGCGTGGCTTTGTGCTCGCGCGTGACCAGAATAACCGGCAGCATCTCGCCGCTCAAGGCCCGTCCCAGGGCTTTCTCCGAATTCAGAATAGGCGAAGATGAGTACGTAAACGTGCTTCTGAACCGGTCGCGAAACGGCCGCACGACGGCCTGAAAATCCTCGGCGTCGGTCCAGTACAGCACGTTGCGGAAGAGGTTGCCGTAATCCGTAGCGGCCTGGGGGAAGGTTTGGTCGAAGAGGCCGATGGCCTGGCTCACAAAGAGGCTGTCGATGGCCTGGCCGCGCTCCACGTAACCGGTCATCAGCGGGTAAATGGCCTTGGCGTAGCGGTTGATATAGTCGTCGTGGTACCACTCGCCAGTTTCGGGCTGGCCGGTTTGCCGGGCGTAAATCCATTCGCCGGCCACGGTGGCCAAGGCTTCTTCCATCAGGTTATAGGCCGAGCGGCCATTGGGCGAAGCGTGGCGCAGGTACCAGCCTTCAAGCTGCTGCTGCAACCCCAGACGCTGCTGCACCGACAAGGTGTGGCTCATTTCGTGAAACACCACGGCCGTGCCGTCCACGAAGGCGCGCGAAACGGGGTGGCAGTCAAGCAGCACCAGGTTGCCAGTCGCGGTGGCGTGGTTGGTAAAAATTTTTCCTTCCTTGCTCTGCTTCCCATCGAGCTGCGGGTTGAGCAATACGCGGTAAGGCAGCTCATCTGGCCAAGCACTACCGTAAAAAGTGCGCAGCTGCCCAAATTTTCGCATCAGCTGGCTATTGGCCAGGAAGTCAGCATAGGCCGTGCGCAGCCGGCCCAACTCGGCGGCGTGGGGCTGCCAGGCCAGCGTATCGAAGGCGGGCATGAAGTAGCGGTACACACTGTCTAGGCTCAACAGTACCTCATTGGGCAGCAGGCCCACGGTGCGGCGCTGCAGGTCGGCCAGGCTCTGGGCGTCGGCGCTGGCGGCCAGGTAGGCAGGTTCGGTGGAGCCCACGCTGCCCATCCGGCCGGTGGGGTAGCCGTCGCGGTCAAAATTAGCCTCGTGGTCCAGGCCTTGGTAGCGACGCAGCCAGCGCCTGGCCTCGGGGGTATTGAAGCGGCTGGCTTCGAAAGCCCGGCGGCTGCCGCGGTAGCCATTGCTGCTGCCAGCCAGAGTTTGCACGAACCGCACCAGACTGTGCGTACGATTGACTTCGACGGTGACGGCCGGACCGGGACTGGCCGACGGTACCTGAGCCCGTAGCAACGAGCTCAGCAATAGAAAAGCACTGAACAGCAGTTGTTTCATCCTGCTAAAAGTAGCGGCGAAAGCCCGCTTCCCAATTGGGAGCGAAACAGGACTTTGTGTGTCGAACGAACCACCGACAATCAGGAATACCCGCTACCGGGCCAGCAGCCAGCCCAGCAGCCCGGCCCGCACCGTCCAGGCCAGCGTCCGGAACCAGTTGGTGCGAATCAGACCATCAATGGCAATGTAGTCGTAGCCGGCCGCCAGGCGGTTGTGAAACGGCACGGAAATGAAGAAAGTAACGACCCACACCAGCAGTACCAGGCCCAGGCTCCACCAGCCGGCGCCGCCGGGCAAGGCGTTGCGCCCGGCCCAGGCCAGCCAGGCGGCCAGGGTCAGCTCCGCCACCATGGGCGCCAGCACCACGTAGCTCATGCGCCGGGTGTGGGCCGCGTGGAAAGCTTCCCACGCCGCTTTCGGCACCTGCCCAAAACCAGGGTAATGCACCACCTGCACAGTCCAGATGAGACCGGTGAGGTAGGCGGCGGCAGCGAAATTGAGGAGCAGCAGGAAGCGAAGCGACATGTTTGCAAAAGTAGCTCCGGCCTGAGCATACGCCTTTGCGGCGCACCTATGACAGGCTAACGCGACACCCATTTTTGGCTTGCACCTCCAAAATAATAATATTTTGTCAGGTAGCTGCCTGTGAGCAAGTCCGCACCGTCTAATGCGCTCCACCAGATGCTCGTCACCACCCACAGCCTGACCCAACTTTTCCCGCCCGACAAGGCGGCGATTCCCGAAGCCTGGCGCCAACCCGCGCCGCTACATCAGCGCCAGTACTTGCTTGATGGCGAGCTGCGCGAATGGAGTGGCCGGGCGCATTGCGGCGGTGGAGAAATTCACGCGCCTCATCGTGGCCCGAAAACCGGAAATCGTGCAGTTGCTGCTGCTGTATGAAATCGGCAAGTCGGCGGCCGATTCGGAAAAGAAATTTGACCGCACCATTGCCTACATCCACAATACCATTGACGCCCTCAAGGACCTAGACCGCGACTCCTCGCGTTTCACCATCGAAGAAGGCATCATTGGCCAGATTCGGCGCTCGCCGCTGGGCGTAGTACTCTGCATGGGCCCGTTCAACTACCCGCTGAACGAGACGTTCTGCATGCTGATTCCGACCCTGATTATGGGCAATACTGTGCTGTTCAAGCCGCCCAAGCACGGGGCCCTGCTGCACTTCCCGCTGCTGCAAGCCTACACCGAAGCCTTTCCCAAGGGCGTAGTCAACACGGTGTACGGCCGCGACAGTACCCCAGTGCCAGCGCTCATGGCGTCGGGCAAGATTGATATGCTCAGCCTCATCGGCAGCAGCCGCGTGGCCGATTCGCTTAAGAAGCTGCACCCCAAATCCAACCGCCTGCGCGCCATTTTCGGCCTTGATGCCAAGAACGTGGCCATCATCATGCCCGATGCCGACCTAGACGTGGCCGTACCGAAAGCGGTGCTGGGCACGCTGAGCTTCAACGGCCAGCGCTACACGGCGCTCAAGCTGTTTATGGTGCACGAAACCATTGCCGAGGCATTCGTGCAGCGCTTCGCCGACGAAATCAACAAGCTACAAGCCGGCCTGGCCTGGGATGCGAAGGTGAACATTACTCCCTTGCCCGAACCCCAAAAGCCCACCTATCTCGCCGAAATCATTGCCGATGCCCAGGCCCAGGGTGCCCGCGTCGTGAACAGAGGCGGCGGCACCGCAGCCGGCCCGCTGGTGTACCCAGCCCTGCTTTTTCCCGTACGGGAAGGCATGAAAGTGTGGCGCGAAGAGCAGTTTGGGCCCGTGGTGCCGGTAGCATCTTTCGCGCACATCAACGAAACCATTCAGTACATCATCGACTCCGACCACGGCCAGCAGGTGAGCATTTTCGGGTCGGAATCGAAGGAGGTTGCCTATTTGGTCGACCAGCTGGTGAACCAGGTGAGCCGCGTAAACAGCAACGCCCAGTGCCAGCGCGGCCCCGACACCTTCACCGACCGCAAGGACTCGGCCGAAGGCACGCTGTCGGTGAACGACGCGCTGCGTTCGTTCAGCATCTGCACGGTGGCAGCCACCAAGCAAACCGAGGCCAACAAGCGGCTGCTCAACAGCATTGTGGATGGCCAAGAAGGTAGTTTCCTCAGCACACGCTTTGTTCTGTAGCTGCGGTACGGCAGTATTGAAGAGGCCGCTCCGTGTTGCCGGAGCGGCCTTTTTGCTGGCTGATAAATTGGTGTTTTTAGACCAACGGGCTTTCTATGGATTCCGCTACGGAAGCTTCTCTCGCTTTTTCCGGGGCGGCGGGAAGGCTAACCGTGACGTTGGTTCCCGCTCCCGGCCGGCTTTGGATAACCAGCGTGCCCCCGTGCCGGTGCACGAAAGCCCGGCACAGCGCCAGGCCCAGGCCCAACCCAGTGGCCTGGGGCGAGGCAATGGGGGCAGGCAGCGCGGGACCACTCATGAGCGCGGCTACTACGGCGGCACTCATGCCGGGTCCCGTGTCGGTGCAGCTCAGCAGTACCATCTGCGGGTTGTCGGGGTCGGGGGCAGCCTCCAGGTGTACGCGCCCTTCGGCCGGCATAAACTTCAGCGCATTGCCCACCAAGTTGCGCAGGATGGTACGAGCCATGTTACGGTCGGCCAACAGATATAACCCGGCGGGAGCCGACGCCGTGAGGTGCTGCCAGCTGGCAGCCGCCGTAGTCCGGTATAATCCTTGGCACTCGCTAAAAAGCGCGGTCACCTGCAAGGGTACGGGCCGGCAGTCCAGCTCCCCGGTTTGGCTCACAGCCCAGTTTAGCACGTTGTCGAGCAGGTGGTTAAGGCTATCAGCGGCTTGGCGCACCAGTGCCGGCAAACGCGCCAAGCCGGCCTGGTCGTCTTGGGCAATGTAGGAATCGATAAGGCTGGTGACGCCCGCGAAGGCCGTGACCGGACCACGCAGGTCGTGGGCCACAATGGCGTACAGCTTGTCCTTAACCTCGGCCACGCGCCGCAGCTCGGCTGACGCCTGTTCAAGGGCCTGGTGGTTGGCCGCCAGCGCGGCGCGGCTGCGACGCAAATTACGGTACAGATACACCGAAACCAGCAGACCAACGGTCAAAATAGCTACCACGCCTACCAGGAGCCGGTTGCGCCAGGCCTGTTCCTGCTGCTCTTCGGTCAGCTGGCGCAAGCGGAGCGCCCGTTCCTGTGCTTCGTAGTTGACTTGCGCTGAAGCCAACGCTTGCATGGTCTGCCGGCTGTTCAGCGTGTCGTTCAGGGCCACATAGCGCTGGTTCCACTCGTAGGCCTGCTGGTAGCGCGCCTGGTAGGCTGCTTCGGCGGCCAGAATGGCGTAAGCATCGAGCGCCCGCTCCAGGTAATTGCTCTGGCGAGCCAGCCGCAGGGCTTCGCGGGTGGCCGTATCGGTGCGCTCCGGCTGCTCCGTTTCGATGTAATACATCGCAAACATTATCAGCTGATTGACTTGACTGCGCACGGCCTTTTGCCGGCGGCTGATGGCCAACGCTTGGGTAAGCAGCCGCTTGGTCCGGCCCAGATTGCCCACCCGGAGCTGGTAAGTGGCCAGGCTGGAGAGGTAGTTGGACTGGGCCGTGGAGTCGCCATCGCGCCGGGCCAGCGCCAGGGCCAGCGAATCGAAGTGCATGGCTTGCCGGTATTGCTGGCGAAAAAAGAGCAGGCTGCCCACGTTGCCCAACAGCCGCATGCGGGTCTGGGACCGCACGCCCGGCTGCGGCATCAGCTCCAGCCCCCGACGGTAGTGCTGCCAGGCCGTAACCGAATCCCGCCGCTCGTGGTAGATGCCGCCCTGGGCCGTATGGGCCCTCGTGAGGGCGTCGGCATCCTGCAGGCGATAGGCCAGCATTTGGGCTTCCGTGAGTAGCGCAAGGGCTTCCGGGCCATTAGAAAGGTTGGCATAGCAGCTGGCCAGGCGGAGCAGGCTGGGCAAAAGCACCGGGGCTTGTTGGTTGGGAGGCAGCGTGCGGGCCAGCGACACGGCTGCCTCGCCGTAGGGCAGGGCGTGCGCGGGCCGTGCGTTGTGCAACGCAGTGCACATGGCGGTCAGGAGCCGGACCCGCGTGGTGTCAAGGAGCGGCGTAGCCAGCTGTTGGCGCAAAGCCACGGTATCGCCTGAGGTTGGGGGCGCGGCTATTATCTGTCCCACTGCCGCCAGCAGCAATCCCAAGGCTATGAGCCCTTTACTGAAGAAAACGAGTCTACTCACGAATAACGGCATTGTGCTAGCCAAAGATAGTCGTTATGCCGTCTATTTCCCGATTTAGTACTATTTCAAGGCAAAAAGTCCAACCGTACCGTTTGCGCGTTCTTCATGGAGGT
The DNA here is from genome assembly GCA_043738185.1 of Hymenobacter sp. Classification (GTDB taxonomy): domain Bacteria; phylum Bacteroidota; class Bacteroidia; order Cytophagales; family Hymenobacteraceae; genus Hymenobacter. The sequence goes on from JAYSZD010000252.1 coordinate 9,944, forward strand.
AAACAGCATGGCTATCAGCAGCTTATTTTCGCCACACGGTTTTGGTGCCTTCCACCTTCAAAATTCGTTTTGAGAAAGGTCAAGGCGATTTCCTGGGCTTGCGCCTCGCTCACGTAGCGGGCCGGCACGCACAGCACGTTGGCGTCGTTGTGCTGCCGGGCCAGGCTGGCCAGTTCGGGCAGCCACGCGATGGCCGCGCGCACGCCGGCGTGCTTGTTGGCCGTGATGCAAACCCCGTTGGCGGAGCCGCAGAGCAGAATCCCCTTGGCAAATTTCCCCGCTTCTACGGCGGCCGACAAGGGGTGGGCTACGTCGGGGTAATCCATCGAATCGGCCGAAAAAGTACCAAAGTCCTGCACTTCGTAGCCTTGGCCACTCAACCAGGCAAGCAGCATTTCCTTGTGCGCAAAACCGGCATGGTCGGAACCGAGAGCAATTTTCATGGGATAATGGATGAAGATGAAGGGCCGGTAAGTCCTGGTAAATTCCAGGGTTATTTGGCGTTGCTAAGCTCGCTGTTCAGACGGTCTACGGCGCTGCGACGCACAGCGCGGGCAATGCGAATGCTTAGCTCATAAAGCAGTAGAATGGGAATGGTAACGATAATCTGCGACGAAATATCGGGCGGGGTGATAATGGCCGCGAGAACCAGAATGACCACAATGGCGTGCTTGCGGTACACCTGCATGATTTCGGGGGTAATGAGCCCGGCTTTGGCTAGGAAAAACACCACCATCGGCAGCTCAAACACGAAAGCGCAGGACATGGTCATGGTTGTGAGCGTGGAGATGTAGCTCTGCATGTCAATCTGGTTCTCGATGGTGGCGTCCACCGTGTACGAAGCCAGGAAGTTGATGCTCAGCGGCGCAGCCACATAGTAGCCAAACAGCAGCCCCAGAATAAACAGCACAGACACGAAAAACACGGCTCCCTGCGAGTTTTGCCGCTCGTGCGGGTACAGGCCGGGCTTCACAAAGCGCCAAATTTCCCAGAACAGGTAGGGAAAGGCCAGCACGATACCCACAATAAAGGACGTGCTGATGTGCATGGACAACTGACCGCTCATTTCGCGGTTCTGAATCACGAAATTGACGCTATTCTCGCAGGGCTCGGTAGAGCCTGCCCATTTCCCCAGCTTGCACAGCATCTCGTAGGTCCAGAAGTCGTTGCGCGAGGGGCCCAGAATTAAATCGTGGAACAGGAAGTCTTTGGCAAAAAAGGCCCCGGTGGCAAACACCACCACCGAAATAGCCGCCCGGATAACGTGCCAGCGCAACGCTTCCAGATGGTCGATGAAGGACATTTCGTGCTGGTCGCCCGGTGAAGATTGTGATTGCACAGAAAGGAATGAGTGAATGAGTGAATGAGCGAATGGGCGAATGGGTGAATGAGCGAATGAGCCAGAAGACCATTCACCCATTCACCCATTCAGCCATTCACCCATTATTAAGCGAAAAGCGGGTAGTCCTGCAGCCAGGTGTTCACCTGCTGCCGCACCTGCCCAATGCGGGTGTCGTTGTCGTGGTGGGTCAGGGTTTCGTCAATCAGCTCCACGATGCGGCCCATGTCGGCTTCGCCCAGCCCGCGGGTAGTTACGGCCGCCGCGCCAATGCGGATGCCGCTGGTCACAAACGGCGACTTGTCGTCGAAGGGAACCATGTTCTTGTTGATGGTGATATCGGCTCGCACGAGCGTGTTTTCGGCCAGCTTGCCGCTGATGCCTTTCGAGCGCAGGTCAATCAGAATCAGGTGGTTGTCGGTTCCACCGGAAATAATATCGTAGCCCAGGCCCACAAAAGCCGAAGCCAGCGCCTGGGCGTTGCGCGCCACGTGCCGGGTGTAGGTTTTAAAATCGGCGTGCAGCGCCTCGCCGAAGGCCACAGCCTTGGCGGCGATGACGTGCTCCAGCGGCCCGCCCTGGGTGCCGGGGAATACGGCACCGTCGAGCACGGCCGACATGGCACGGGTTTCGCCTTTCGGGGTTTTCAGGCCGAAGGGGTTGTCAAAGTCCTGGCCCAGCATGATGAGGCCGCCGCGGGGGCCGCGCAGGGTTTTGTGGGTGGTGGTGGTCACAATGTGGCAGTGCTCGAACGGCGAGTTCAGCAAGCCGGTAGCGATGAGGGCCGAGGGGTGCGAAATATCGGCCAGCAGCAGGGCGCCCACTTCGTCGGCAGCTTCGCGCAGGGCGGCGTAGTTCCAGTCGCGGGAATAGGCGGAGGCGCCGCAGATTATCATTTTAGGACGCTCGCGGCGGGCCGTTTCCTTCACCTTGTCCCAGTCGATGAGGCCGGTTTCGCGCTCCACGCCGTAGAAGCTGGGCACGAAGTACTTGCCCGAAAAGTTGACCGGCGAGCCGTGGGTGAGGTGGCCGCCGTGGCTCAGGTCGAAACCCAGGATTTTGTCGCCGGGCTTGAGGCAGGCCAGGAATACGGCCGCGTTGGCCTGGGCACCGGAGTGGGGCTGCACGTTGGCCCAGGCCACGCCAAACAGCTCCTTCACGCGGTCGATGGCCAATTGCTCCACTTGGTCCACGATTTCGCAGCCGCCGTAGTAGCGCTTGCCGGGCAGGCCCTCGGCGTACTTGTTGGTGAGCACGGAACCTTGAGCGGCCATCACCTGCTCCGAAACGTAGTTTTCGGAAGCAATGAGTTCGAGGCCGTGAGTTTGGCGGGTTTTCTCCTGCGCGATGAGGTCGAAAACGGCGGTATCGAGAAGACGGGCGGGGGCGACTGTTTGCATAAGTCCAAAGGTAACAGGCGAGGCGTGTTAGTGGATTTGAAAAATGGCGATTTGCGCACGGCCAACCGTTCAACTTCCTTTATTTACGTCATTACCGCATCCTTTCATAACGGTTTCGGTTGTTACTTGCCAGCGTCTTTGCTTTTCCACCATGTCCGCGCCCCTCGCCGAAACCCTTACCCAGCTGCGCGTAGGCAATCAGAAGTTTCTGATTGACTTTTACCAAAGCAGCCGGCACCTGTTTGCCCGCTGGGCCCAACGCCAGTACCAGCTGGCCGCGCCCCAGGCCCACGGGCTGCTGCAAGACACGCTGCTGGATTTTTACGACCAGGTGGCCGATGGCCGTCTCACCCTGCTGCCCG
>JAYSZD010000253.1:0-4753 GCA_043738185.1 Hymenobacter sp.
ATGGACATCGTGCTGAACCCGCTCGGTGTACCAAGCCGGATGAACATCGGTCAGATTTACGAGACTGTACTTGGCTGGGCTGGTTTGAAATTGGGTCGCACTTACGCTACCCCGATTTTCGACGGTGCAACCGAAGACGAAGTGGCGCACGAGCTGACCGCTGCCAACCTGCCCGACTGGGGCCGGGCTTACCTGCACGATGGCTTGACGGGCGACCGTTTCGACCAGCCGGTAACCGTGGGCGTGATTTACATGCTCAAACTCGGTCACCTTGTGGACGACAAGATGCACGCGCGTTCCATCGGGCCGTACTCGCTCATCACGCAGCAGCCGCTGGGTGGTAAGGCGCAGTTCGGTGGCCAGCGCTTCGGCGAAATGGAAGTGTGGGCACTGGAGGCCTTCGGTGCTTCCAACGTGCTGCAGGAAATCCTGACCATCAAGTCGGATGACGTGGTGGGCCGCGCCAAGGCGTACGAAGCCATTGTAAAAGGCGACGTTCTGCCCAAGCCGAACATCCCCGAGTCTTTCAACGTGCTGCTCCACGAACTGCGTGGTCTGGCACTGGAAATCACGATGGAATAGTGTTTCAGTGGTTAATGATTAACGGTTAGTGATTAATGCATAATTGACCACTAATCGTTAATCATTAACCATTAATAACTGCCGGCAGGCAACAGAGGGCGCTGATTGAGTGCCTCTGGTAACGAAAGACGAGAAAACGCTTCGGTGAAAGAGGAGCGGGGGCTGTTCCGAGATATGGTCAGTGCAGCATCAATCCCTAGTGAATCCTAACCGAAGGCCTTCTTATCAGTCAGTTCTGCCATCAGCTTTAATAATCCGACCTTCAAAAAGTGCCTTTGCCCAACATACCTATCTGTTATGCAAAGTCACTTTTTGAAGTGTCAAACTGTTTGAACCTCTTGCGTCCTTCTGGCGAAGGGCGAAGAATCAGGCAGCTCAAAGCCAACAGCTACTAGCTTAACCCCAATCAAATGGCTTTCGCAAAAAACAAGAAAATAGTTCAGGACTTCTCCAAAGTCACTATTTCACTGGCCTCGCCCGAAGCAATTCTGGAGCGCAGCACCGGCGAAGTAGTGAAGCCTGAAACCATCAACTACCGCACGTACAAGCCCGAAATGGGTGGCCTGTTCTGCGAGCGGATTTTCGGTCCTGTGAAGGACTGGGAATGCCACTGCGGTAAGTACAAGCGCATCCGCTACAAGGGCATTATCTGCGACCGTTGCGGCGTGGAGGTGACCGAGAAGAAGGTGCGTCGGGAGCGCATGGGCCACATCGAACTGGTGGTGCCCGTTGCCCACATCTGGTACTTCAAGTCGCTGCCGAACAAAATCGGCTACCTGCTGGGCCTGCCCACCAAGAAGCTCGACCAGATTATCTATTACGAGCGGTACGTTGTAGTTCAGCCCGGTACTTTGGCTGAAGAAGGCGTGCAGATTCTCGATTTCCTCACCGAAGACGAGTACCTGGACATCATCGATAAGCTCCCCCGGGAGAACCAGATGCTGCCCAACGAGGACCCCAATAAGTTCATCGCCCGCATGGGTGCTGATGCCCTGCACATGCTGCTGGAGCGCATCAACCTGGACGAGTTGAGCTACTCGCTGCGGGACTCCGCTGCCCACGAAACTTCGCAGCAGCGTAAGGCTGAGGCGTTGAAGCGTCTGCGCGTAGTGGAAGCTTTCCGCGATGCCGCGACCCGCGTGGAGAACCGTCCCGAGTGGATGGTTATCCGCATGGTGCCGGTGATTCCGCCGGAGCTGCGCCCGCTTGTTCCGCTCGATGGTGGCCGTTTCGCCACTTCCGACTTGAACGACCTGTACCGTCGCGTCATCATCCGCAACAACCGCCTCAAGCGTCTGATTGAAATCAAAGCGCCCGAGGTGATTCTGCGGAACGAGAAGCGCATGCTGCAGGAAGCTGTTGACTCCCTGTTCGACAACTCGCGTAAGGTGAATGCCGTGCGCGCCGAAGGCAACCGCGCTCTGAAGTCGCTGTCCGATATGCTGAAAGGCAAGCAGGGCCGCTTCCGTCAGAACCTGCTCGGTAAGCGTGTCGACTATTCCGGCCGTTCGGTAATCGTTGTAGGTCCGGAGCTGAAACTGCACGAGTGCGGCCTGCCCAAGAACATGGCGGCCGAGCTGTTCAAGCCGTTCATTATCCGCAAGCTCATCGAGCGCGGCATTGTGAAGACGGTGAAATCGGCCAAGAAAATTGTGGACCGCAAGGACGCCGTGGTGTGGGACATCCTGGAGAACGTGCTGAAGGGCCACCCAGTGTTGCTCAACCGGGCTCCTACGCTTCACCGTCTGGGCATCCAGGCATTCCAGCCGCGCCTCATCGAGGGCAAGGCTATCCAGCTGCACCCCCTCGTTTGTACAGCCTTCAACGCTGACTTTGACGGTGACCAGATGGCTGTGCACGTGCCCCTCGGCCCAGCCGCTATCTTGGAAGCCTCCATGCTCATGCTGGCCTCGCACAACATTCTGAACCCCGCCAACGGCGCGCCCATCGCGGTACCGTCGCAGGACATGGTTCTGGGTTTGTACTACGTGACCAAGGGCAAGCGAAGCACCGACGACGAGAAGATTCAGGGCGAAGGCCGTGTGTTTTACTCGGACGAGGAAGTGGTGATTGCCCTTAATGAAGGCCAGCTTTCGAAGCATGCCTATATCAAGGTGCGTACCCAGATTCGCGACGAGAACGACGATTTGGTGACTAAAATCGTGGATACGGTGGCCGGCCGCGTGCTGTTCAACCAGATGATTCCCGAGGAAGTTGGCTTTATCGACGAGCTGCTGACCAAGAAGAAGCTCCAGCAAATCATCTCGACGGTGTTTAAGCGCACGGGCATGGCTCGTACCGCTCAGTTCCTCGATGACATCAAGACCCTTGGTTTCCAGTCGGCTTATAAAGGCGGCTTGAGCATGGGTCTGGGCGACATCCAGATTCCGAAAGAGAAGGACGAACTGGTGCTGCAAGCGCAGAACGACGTGAAGGCCGTTACTCAGAACTACCAGATGGGTCTGATTACCGACAACGAGCGTTACAACCAGGTTATCGATATCTGGACGCGTATCAACAACCAAATCACGGAAACGCTGATGGGTCGTCTGGAGCGCGAGAATCAGGGCTTCAACTCCATCTACATGATGATGCACTCGGGAGCCCGCGGCTCGCGCGAGCAGATTCGTCAGCTGGGCGGCATGCGTGGCCTGATGGCCAAGCCGCAGAAGTCGCTGCAGGGTTCAATTGGCGAGATTATTGAAAATCCGATTCTGTCTAACTTCAAAGAAGGCCTGGACGTAATCGAGTACTTTATCTCGACCCACGGCGCCCGTAAAGGTCTGGCTGACACGGCTCTGAAGACGGCTGACGCCGGCTACCTGACCCGTCGTCTGGTGGACGTGTCGCAGGACGTAATTGTGAACGAGCCCGACTGCGGCACGTTGCGCGGTATCGAAACCTTCGCGTTGAAAGATAACGAGGACATCGTGGAGCCCTTGGCCGAGCGTATCCTGGGCCGTGTGACGGTTCACGATATCATCGACCCCATTACAGGCGACGTTATCCTGACTTCGGGTTCCGAAATCAAGGAAGACACCACCCGTCGCATCGATGCGACCAGCATTGAGTCGGTGGAAATCCGCTCGGTACTGACTTGCGAAAGCAAGCGCGGTATTTGCGCCAAGTGCTACGGCCGCAACCTGGCTTCGGGCCGGATGGTGCAGCGTGGCGAGGCCGTGGGTGTTATCGCCGCCCAGTCGATTGGTGAGCCCGGCACGCAGCTGACCCTGCGTACCTTCCACGTAGGTGGTACGGCCTCCAACATCGCGGTGGAAGCTAACATCAAAGCCAAATTCGCTGGTGTAATTGAATTCGAAGACGTTCGTACCGTGGCCACCACTACCGCTGAAGGCGTGAAGGGTGCCGTGGTAATGGGCCGTTCAGGTGAGATTCGCGTGGTGGAGAAAGGCACTGGCCGCGTTTTCACTTCCAACCACGTTCCTTACGGCTCGTTCATGCTCGTAACGGAAGGACAGGAAGTAGAAAAAGGTACGGAGCTGAACAGCTGGGACCCTTACAACGCCGTTATTCTGGCCGAGTTTGATGGTACCGTGCAGTTCGACGCCATCACCGAAGGCGTTACGTTCCGCGAGGAATCGGACGAACAGACCGGTCACCGCGAGAAAGTAATTATCGAGTCGAAGGCCAAGGACCAGAACCCCTCCATCATCATCCGTCCCGGTAAGAAAGGCGATGTTGAAGGTCAGAAGGGCTATAGCATCCCGGTGGGTTCTCACTTGGCCGTTGAGAACAACGATAAAATTAAGGCTGGTCACATCCTGGCCAAGATTCCGCGTTCGGTGGGCAAAACCCGCGACATCACCGGTGGTCTGCCACGGGTAACGGAGCTTTTCGAAGCCCGGAACCCGTCGAATCCTGCCGTGGTATCGGAAATCGATGGCGTAGTAACCTACGGCACCGTGAAGCGTGGCAACCGCGAAATCTACGTGGAGTCGAAAGACGGTGTCAAGAAGAAGTACATGGTGCCGCTGTCGAAGCACATTCTGGTGCAGGACAACGACTTCATCCGCGCCGGCATGCCGCTCTCGGATGGTGCCATCACGCCTTCCGACATCCTGAGCATTCAGGGCCCCGGCGCCGTGCAGGAGTACCTCGTGAACGAGATTCAGGAAGTGTACCGCTTGCAGGGTGTGAAAATCAACGATAA
>JAYSZD010000254.1:0-4753 GCA_043738185.1 Hymenobacter sp.
CGAGGGTGATGCCGATGGCGGCCAGTGCTGTCATGCGTGAGTAACCGGAGCGGGGAAAGTGTTGTTTGGAATGAACGCCTTTTAACAAAGAATGGTCAACAGTTAGCGGCTACATAGACGGGCACTATCCCATCACTAGCCACTAACCGTTGACCACTAACCTTTAACCACTGCCGCTCTACCAGCTAATTTTTTCCTTGCTCAGAAACGCGGCAATGCCTTTGCGGCAGTCTTCCGAGCCGCGGGCTTCGGCGTTGCGCTGAGCGGCGTAGCGCAGGCCGTCTTCGAGGGGCAGTTCGGGCAGGCGGGCGAGCATTTCCTTGGTTACTTCCATGCTCTGGCCCGAATTTTCGCGGCACAGACGCTGGGCGTAGGCGTGTACGGTTTCGGCCAACTCTTCTTTCGTGGAGAGGAAGGTAACCAAGCCCATGTCCAGCGCCGCTTGGGCCGACACCACATCGCCGCTGAGCAGCAGCTGCTTGGTGCGCGCCTCCCCAATGCGACGCAGCAGAAACACGCTCACGATGGCCGGAATGAACCCAATTTTGACCTCGGTGTAACCGAATTTGGCTTCGGGCACGGTAAAGGTGATGTCGCAGATGGCGGCCAGACCGCAGCCGCCGGCCAGTGCGTGGCCCTGCACCTGCCCAATCACCACTTTTTTGAGGGTGTAAATCTGATGAAACAGCTGCATGAGGTGCGTACTGTCTTCGAGGTTGTCGGTGTAGCCGAAGCCCTGCAGGTCCTGAATGTAGGCCAGGTCGGCACCGGCGCAAAACACATCGCCGGCGGCCCGCAGTACGACTACCTTAACTGACTCATCGTTTTCGGCGAATTCAAAAGCCTGTTTCAGCTCAGATACTACGTCGGCGTTCAGGGCGTTGCGCTTGTCGGGCCGGTTCAGGGTGATGTAGCCGATGCGGTCCTGGGCTTCGTAGCGAATGTAGCGGAGGGCTTCGAGTTCGGGAGTAAGCAGGTTTTCCATGAGTAGCGGTAAAAGCGCGGGCGAATGGTTGCATTCAAGGATGCGAACCGGGCCAGAATGGTGGCATCCGTTGAGGCAATTAACGCAAAAAACTCCCGGTTGGATTATTTTTCTTGCCCAACCGACCTGCCCAACGGCTGAACGCATTCGGATTCTGGGCTATACGGTTTGCCGGGCCGGACTCGCCAACGAAAAATCAGCACTTCCCCGAAGCGCCGGCGAGCCAACCGTGTCGGCAGCTCCCGACAGCTGGCTTACTAGCGCGCGGCCAGGGGCGGGCGGCACCGAAACGCGCCTTGCGCCGTGACGTCCCAGGTGCGAAAACCGTGGGCACGCAGGCTGGAATCGAGCCGGGCGACGTACCATATTTTGCACGAGGAATCGAACACCACCTGGGTCTGGCGGCCGAAAACGGCGGCTACGGTTTCGGGTTTGAGGCGGGCGTTACGGCGCAGCACCAGCACATCGACCGGCACGGGCCGGGTGGCCGAAGAAATGCGGTTGGAAACGAAGCCGATGCGCAGGCCGCGCCAATGGGCCAGCACCACAGGTCCGGGTTTCACGAACAGGCGCTCGTTGGCGCTGTCGGGGTCGGCGAGGCGTCGCACTGGAATGGTGGTATTCTGCCAGCCCACCGAGTACGTGGGGTTCGTGGACCGGCGCAAAATCAGGCCCGGCAGCAGGCGATAGGTGCGCTCGGTTTCGTTCAGGGGCACCGAGTCGGGCGTCACGAACTCGGCCGCCGCGCCCTGCCAGAAACCCACAGCCGAGCGGCGCGGAATACTATACACGATAAACTCCTCGGTGGGCGCCACGGCGCGGGCTTCGGCGATGCGGGTGCCGGCGTAAAGCACCAAAATACCTACCGACCAGCGCAGCCATCCCAGCCGGCGGGTATTGGCCCAGGCCAGCAGGGCTCCGATGAGCAGAAACAGCAGCACCGTTTGCAGGGCTGTGACGTGCACCTCCCGGATAACCGAGCCCGACATGACGCGGCTCACCCAGAAAATATATTCGTTGAAGGCCCACACCATCCATTCCATCACGAAGGCCACGCTGCGCGGCAGCCAGTCGAGCACGGGCCCCGCGGCGGGAAGTACGGCGGTTACGGCTCCGACAATGCCTTTGAGCAGCAGCAAGCTCAGGCCCACAAACACGGCGCCGCTCGAAATAGGCACGGCCCCGAGGTTGGAAAGCAGGAAGCTGAGCGGGAATTGATGGAAATAATAGAGTCCCAAGCCAAAAGTGGCCACCTGCGCGGCCAACGACAGCGCGGTGGCTTTCCAGACCAAATCGAGAAACCAACCGCTGCCCCGCCACGCCCACTGCACCGGCCGGGATTGCCAGGGCCGGCGCCGGGCGTAGAAATAGCCTTCCACGTCGAGCCAGCCCGCAATGCGCGGCTGCAAATACACGATACTGAGTACGGCCAGAAACGACAGTTGGAAGCCAACATCAGCCACGATAAACGGATTGAAAACCAGCAGCGCAAAGGCCGCCGCGCCCAACGTATTAAATATCATATCCTGCCGCCCCGTGGCCCGCCCCAGAATCACAAACGTGAACATGACCGTGGCCCGCAGCACCGATGCCGACAAGCCCGTGAGAAAGGCGTAGCTCCAGATAACGGCCAGCCCCAACAGCGCCGACCAGATGCGGAAGCCCGGCACCCGACCAAAAAGCACCCGCAGCAGCCACGACATGGCCGCAAACAGCAGCCCCACCTGCAGGCCCGAAACGGCCATGATGTGCGTCGTGCCGGTGTTGGTGTAGGCCTGCTTGGTTTCCGCGTCCACGTCGTCCTTAATGCCCAATACCAAGGCCGAGGCAATGGCGTACTCGCGCTTCGCCTTGATGTACTGGCGGAAGACGCCATCGAGCTGCGCCGCGGCTCGCATGCTAATTGCAATCAGCACATTGGGCGGATGAATGCGCAGCAGGCGGTATTGGTCGAGGTGAATGTATTGCTGGTGGTAGACCTGCCGATACTCCAGGTAGCGGCGGTAGTCGAATTCGCCGGGGTTGAGCGGGACCTTGCTCAGGTCGGGGTGCCCGCGAATCAGCCACACTTCGCCGTAGCTCGGCTGCGGAATACCGGCCACCCGCGGCAGCGAGACCCGCACGCCGCCCGTGGCACGGTGCCAACGGCCGGCCACCCGCACCGCCTGCACGCGCAGAGTGGTGGCGTAAGTGGCGGTCCGCACCACCACGTAGTCGTCCACCACGGCCTGGTACGATTCTACCCGGTCGGCGAAGCGGGCCAGGTGGTCGGCGCGGCGGCTTTCGGTGGCGCGCTGCGTGAGGGCGGCGCCCAACAGGGCCACCGCGAGCAGCGCCACCGTGCCGGCGGCATCGGTAGCGGCGGGGCCACGCTGACGCACGCTCCAAAAGATGAGCACCCCGGCAAAAGCAGCTAATGCCACGGCCCAAGGCCACAGCTCGGGCCAACTTTCGCCGAGGTTAAGAAAGGCCACAATGCCCATTATCAGCGCGGGGGTGTACCGCACAAATGGAAAACTGGCCCAGGTAATCATGGTTGGTAGTTGGCTGACGGCAAGGGAGGTATTGGGCTGGCAATGTAGGCGTTTATGCCGCAGCCCCGGCGGCGTCCTGGCTGTGATACGCTCCGGGCCTGCGCCCTAGCCACCTGCAATTCGTAGCTCCTAAGGCTACTTTTCCGCCCCCCCCTGCCAAAGCCACCGGCGCAAAGAGCGCGCAACGCCGGTTATTTATTTGGTCGCTAATCTGGTCAGTAATATTTGAGCTACTTCACGGCTCGAAAGAAAATCTCCCAGACCAACATACTCCGAACGCTGCGGGGTTGGTGTAAATATTAAATCCGAGAACTCATTGTGAAATACATAACTATTCATCTCAACCCCATCTTTCTTCACGAAAGTTACCATTACTTGCCATTGCCCCGGAATACCACCATCGCCGGCCTCTTGCGCACGCATTCTTTTATAGGCGGTAATAAGCTTCGAAATGGTAGCAGGGTTATTGATAATAATATTTTTGTTTACCAATGAGTTACCTTTTTCATACGGTGACAGCACTACATACCTGACGTTGGTAGTTAATTCAGTCATCAGTGACTTTTGCGCTGCAATACAGTTTTCGGTGCTTACAAAACCGTAAATCTGTACAACTAATAGTGCGATTGTAAACGTAGGAGCCAAAATTTTAAACGCCTTCCATTTCTGCTCTTCTGCCAAATATTTCATCGCTGTACCCCGTGAAATGTTGCGCCTTCTTTACTTGAATTACTCTAATACCATCTTATAGTGCTGAATGTTAGCTTCCTCAAACATCTCCCCTTCTTTCTTAAATCCCTGCCGCTCGTAGAACGGAATGGCCCGCAGCTGTGCGTTGAGGTATACTTGCGCGTCGGGCAGTTCGGCTTGCACGTCGGCCAGCACGGCTTGGAGTAGCGCGGCGCCAATTTCCTGGTTGCGGAAGGCTTCGAGTACCGCGAACCGCTCCAGCTTCACGCCTTGGGCGGTTTGGCGCCAGCGGGCGGCGCCGGCAGGCGTGCCATCGGCGGCGCGGGCCAGGTAGTGGCGGGCGTCGGTGCGGTCGTGGAGGTCGTTTTCGAGAGTGGCAGGCACGCCCTGGCCCACCACGAATACGGTTTCGCGAATGGTGAAGGCGGCGTCGAGGTCGCGCAGGTCAGTGACGCGGTAGGCATTGACAGACATGTTGATACGGTTAAAAGTTGTCATCCTGAGCCTGCGAAGGACCTTAATCCCGGCTGAACGGCAAGTTCAG
>JAYSZD010000255.1:0-4751 GCA_043738185.1 Hymenobacter sp.
GCCGACCAGGGCATGGACATCCTGTTCGTGCCCTTCCTCACCGACACCCAGACGGCTTACTCCCGCGTGCGGCACTGCGCCCAGGCACGGGCCATCGAAAACGAATGCTACGTGGCCATTGCCGGCTCGGTGGGCAACCTGCCCCGAGTCAAGAACATGGACATTCAGTACGCGCAGTCGGCCGTGCTCACGCCCTGCGACTTCGCCTTCCCCACCACTGGCGTGAAAAGCGAAGCCACCCCCAACACCGAAATGATTCTGGTGACGGACGTGGACCTGTCCATTCTCGACCGCCTGCGCAGCCAGGGCAGCGTGCAGAACCTGCGCAGCCGCCGCCACGACGTGTACCAGCTCAGCTCATCTGAGCTAATGCCCAAGCACTGATTTAGACCGTGGCTAAAAGGCCGTCATGCTTCGGGCCATTGTTAAATAGCTTACCCAGCACACTCTCAACAAAAAACCCCGCCTGTATCATCCGGCGGGGTTTTTTGCTTCGTAAAACGTCTCCTGGTGCAGCCCTTACAGGTTGTCTTTATCAGGGTCGATGAAGGCTTGCTCTTCCATCTCCGTGGGCACTACTACGATGCCCTTTTGGAGCAGGGAGTTGCGCTTGCCGTAGAGGAAGTACACGATAAAGCCCAGAATCATCCAGCCGGCGGCTACTTCCAGCGTGGCCGAATCCAGACCCACAATCAGGGCCGAGCACACGATTGCGCCCATGAAGGGCACCAACGGGAAGCTGGCCGACGAGAGCGGCGCGCGGAACGGACGCGGCTGGTCGGGGTCCGACTTGCGCATAATCCATACGCCCAGGCTCACCAGCACGAAGGCCAGCAGCGTGCCGAAGGAGGTAAGGTCGCCGGCCAGGTTGCCGGGCACGAAGGCCGCAAACAAACCCACGAACACCATCAGCATCAGGTTCGACTTGTAGGGGGTGTTGAAGCGGGGGTGCAGCGCCGAGAAAGCCTTAGGCATCAGCCCGTCTTTAGCCATCGAGAAGAAAACCCGGCTCTGGCCCATGAGCATTACCAGCATTACCGAAGTAAAGCCCAGCAAAATGCCAACCGTCACGGCCGTACCGAGCCACTCGTAGCCCTTCATGTGCGTTACGATGGCGTAGGTCACGGAAGCTTCGCCGCCCACAGCGGGGTCGGCAAATTCACGCCAGTTGGCCACGCCCGTCAATACGTGTCCGAACAGGATGTAGAGCACCGTGCACAAGGCCAGCGAGCCCAGAATGCCGATGGGCATGTCGCGCTTGGGATTTTTAGCCTCCTGCGCGGCCGTACTCACAGCATCAAAACCGATGAAGGCGAAGAACACAATGCCCGCGCCGCCCAGAATGCCGCCCCAGCCATGCTTGTTCCAGCCTTCGTAGGTCCGTACCACCTCGCCGGCGGCGTTTTTCACCACGGCATCGGCCGGAATGAGGTAGGGCTCGTGGTTGGCGGGGTTCACAAACTGCCAGCCCACGGCGATGAACACCACCACGATGAGCACCTTCAGCACCACGATGATGGCGTTGAACATGGCCGATTCCTGGGTGCCTTTCACCAGCAACAAGCTCAGCGCCACGATGATAAGCAACGCCGGCAGGTTGATAACGCCCTGCTGGGCCACGCCGTCAATCACGGCTTTTTCGAAGGGGGAATGGCTTAGACTATAGGGAATACTTGTACCAAACGTCTCCAGCAGCTTATTGAGGTACTCGCTCCAGGCAATGGACACGGTGGCCGCGCCCAGCGCGTATTCCATGATAAGCGCCCAGCCGATAACCCAGGCCACGAACTCGCCCATAGTAGTGTAGGCGTAGGTGTAGGCCGAGCCGGCGATGGGAATCATGGCCGCGAACTCGGCGTAGCACAGGCCCGCAAACACGCAACCAAAAGCAGCCAGAATGAAGGCGAGCGTGACGCCCGGCCCCGAGGCTTGAGCGGCGGCGGCGGCGGTGCGCACAAACAGGCCGGCTCCGATGATGGCGCCCACGCCCAGGGCCACAAGGTTGCCCGCGCCCAGCGTCCGTTTTAAGGTGCCGTGGCCGGTGGAATTAGCTTCGCCCAGAAGCACGGCCAAGGGTTTTTTGGCGAAAATACTTGCCATTTGTTAGGGTTGAGGAAAGAAGAGGTGTGAAATAAAAATGATTTTAAAAAGAACCCCCTCCAGTGCATTTGCCCCAAAAAACGATGGCAACGGCAGCGACGGGCCCGAAATATAGGCAGCAAATTCGCTCCCGCCCGGTTTTCGCATGCCCGGCTTCCCGGCGGTTGTGGTTGCCGACCGATTAAACTCCGGCCCATCAGCCGCATCCAAGTCCGCGATTCACCTCCTCTTTTTCCTCCTTGTATCATGAAAAAAACCATTGTTTTGCTCGCGGCCCTTGTGGCCACTGCCACCCCCGGTTTTGCCCAGGCCCCGGCCGGGGCCGGCCCCGTTCCGCAAGCCGACAGCCGCTCGCAGGCGCCGGCCTCGCCCGAGCAGCAGGCCGAGCGCCGCACCCAGGCCCTGACCAAAGCCCTGAGCCTGAGCCCTGACCAGCAGGCCCGGCTGCAACCCATTTTGCTGGCCCAGCGGCAGGAGCTTCAACGCCTCCGCGACCAGGCCCGCGGCGGCGACCGCCAGGGAATGACCCAGCAGCTGAAAACGGCCCAGGGTACGTACGACCAGCAAATCCGCGCCGTGCTCACGCCGGAGCAGTACGGCAAATTTGAGCAGCTGAACGATAACCGCCGCGACCAGATGCGGGAGCGCCGGGCCGGGGGCGGAAAGAATAACTAGCCCGGTTCGCAGATATTATCCTCCCGTTTATCGAGGCATTCCGCATGGTATTCGCGCCGCCTCAATCCTGGCACAACGCTTGCAAATACCCCGAAAAGTAAGCAACGAGGCGCTTTTGCTCTCTGGCCTCTTACTTTATTCAGCTAATTTATTATTCCCTCAACCCATGAAAAAGACCCTGATTTTGCTCGCCGCCCTGACCTTCACCACCGCCGGCACCAGCTTCGCCCAGACTGCTCCTGCCACCGCCCATAAGACGCACCAAGGCAGCGACCACAAAGGCAAAGAACACAAAACTCCCGCCCAAAAAGCTGACCACCACGCCGCCAAAATGGCCAAGGACCTGGGCCTGACCGCCGACCAGGAAGCCCGCGTGGAGCAACTCCTGGTAGCCCGCCAGCAGGAATCGGCCGCATTAAAAGCAAAGTACGGCACCGACAAAAAAGCCGGCCGTACCGATATGCAGGCGTCCCGCCAGCGCTACCAGACCGAGCTCAAATCCATTCTCACCGCCGACCAGTATGCCAAGATGAGCCAGATGAAGGACGAGCATCGTGGCCAAGGCAAGATGAAGAACGGCGGCAAAACGAAAGTAAAAACCAAAGCGTAATTGCCCGGCTGTCAATCCTGACACAAGAGCCCCAGCCAGATTTGGCTGGGGCTTTTTGCGTTTGGCGGCCTGCGGAATCCATTTCGTCATTGCCCGGCCGCCGTGCTTATATTTGGCCTAATCACCCGGCTGCCCGTTCGGCCTCAATGTATCCTTCCATGCCTCCTCTCCCCAGTAGCACGGCCTCGGCCGTGCAAATTCAGCAGTTTTACGACAAGGGCCTGGCCCACGCCAGCTACGCCGTGCGCTGCGGCCGCCAGGTCGCCATCATCGACCCGGCCCGCGACCCACAGCCCTACTACGATTTTGCCGACGAGCACGAGGCCGATATTGTAGCGGTGATTGAGACGCACCCGCACGCCGATTTTGTGTCGTCGCACCTGGAAATTGCCCGGGAAACCGAGGCCACCATTTATTGCAGCGAGCTAGTGGGGGCCAAGTACCCGCACAAAGCCTTCGATGACGGCGACCGCATCACCTTGGGTACCGTGGAGCTGCACGCCATTAACACCCCCGGCCACTCGCCCGATAGCATCAGTATTTTGCTGATGGACGAGCTGGCTCAAAGTCGCGCCGTATTTACCGGCGACACCCTTTTTGTGGGCGACGTGGGCCGGCCCGACCTGCGCGAGGACGAGGCCGTGGGCGGCCACCAGCGCGAGGCGTTGGCTGCCCAGCTCTACCGCAGCACCCGCAACAAGCTCATGACCCTGCCCGGCACCACGCGGGTGTACCCCGCCCACGGCCCTGGCAGCCTCTGCGGCAAAACCACCAGCCCCGACCTCGACAGCACCATTGCCCGGGAACTGAAAACCAATTACGCCCTGCAGCCCATGTCGCAGGAGGAGTTCGTTAAGGTGCTGCTCGCAGACCAGCCGTTCGTGCCCAAATACTTCGGCCACAACGTACAGCTCAACCGCCTGGGCGTCCCCGGCTTCGAAGACAGCATTCGGGCCGTGCCCCACCCCGGCAGCAACGCCGCGCTGGAGCCCGGCGTGCTAATTATTGATACCCGCCCCGCCGCTCAGTTCCGGACCGGCCACCTGCCAAACGCCCTCAACCTGCAGGACGGCGGTAAGTTCGAGACCTGGCTGGGCTCCATAATAGGCCCCGCCGAGCCGTTCTACCTGCTCTCCGACTCCCAGATTGGCTTGGATGCGGTGGTGCGCAAATCAGCCAAAATCGGCTACGAGGGCAACATTAAAGGCGCTTTGCTGGCCCCACTGGTGCTGCCCAACGCTTCGCTCACCGTGGACGTGGCCCAGGTGCGCCAGCACCCCGACACCTTCACCATCGTGGACATCCGCAACCGTGCCGAAGCCACAGTATCCGTATTTGCAAATGCCTTAGTCATCCCGTTGCCCGA
>JAYSZD010000256.1:0-1946 GCA_043738185.1 Hymenobacter sp.
GGGTATTTACAACGCCAGCAAGTTTGCCCTCGAAGCCATTGGCGAAAGCCTGAGCCAGCAGGTGGGGCCGCTGGGCATCAAGGTGACCAACATCGAGCCCAGCGGTTTTCGAACGAAATGGGCGGGCGAGTCGGCTACCTTTGCCGATACCAAAATTGATGACTACCAAGCCACGGTAGGCGAAAATATGCGCGCCATTCAGGGCTACAGCGGCCGCCAGCCCGGCGACCCCGTGCGCGCCGCCAAGGCCATGTACGAAGTAGTGCACCTGGAAAACCCGCCCCTGCACCTGCCCTTGGGCAAAGCCGCCGTGAAAGGTGCCCGCGAGAAATTTGCCGCCCTCAGCAAAGAGCTGGAGCAGTACTCCGACATGGGCGACGACGCCGATTTTCCGGCTGGCGAATAAATAGCGTGGCCGGGGCAAGGCCGTTGGTCTTTGGCCAAAAGCCTTGCCCCGGCTTTGCTTTAACCGGTAGGCGCAACTGCTCCGCGCCTGCCAATGGCGCGTATCTTCGCCCCATGCCCCTTGCTGCCAACGATTACGAAGCCACTTCCTGGGAAGACCTGCAACGCCTGCTGTTCCAGGATACCTGGGACAGCAGGCTGGGCCGGTTCCGCTCACCGTTTGTGTACCGCGGCAGCCGCTCGCGCCATTACCAGTTGAACACCAGCTTACAACGACTGGGTGGGGAGTACCATAAACTGGAAAACCACCTGCTGCGGAATTTTCGCAAGTACGCCCACGACACCACCCAAACCATTCAGGCGGCCAGCACCTGGGACTGGCTGGCGCTGGCCCAGCACCACGGCCTGCCCACCCGCCTGCTCGACTGGACGTACTCGCCCTACGTGGCCCTGCATTTCGCCACCGACGACCTCGACGCCTACCACGAAGACGGTATCATCTGGGCCCTCAACTATGTGAAAGCCGCCGAGCACCTGCCCCAGCGCCTGCGCCAGGCCCTGCAAAAGGAAGGTTCCAACGTCTTTACCTCGGAGTTGCTGCGACCACTGGCCAGCAGCCTGGGCGATTTGGAAGAGTTGCAGGAGGTACCCTACGTGCTGTTTCTGGAGCCCCCAAGCCTCGATGCCCGCATTGTGCACCAACACGCCCTGTTTTCGCTGATGAGCACGGCCCAAAGCGTGCTGCATAACTGGCTCACTGAGCGCCCCGAGCTATACTTCCGCATCGTAATTCCGGCCCGGCTGAAGTGGGAAGTGCGCGACAAGCTCGACCAGGCCAATATTACGGAGCGGGTGCTGCTGCCCGGCCTCGGCGGGCTCAGCCGCTGGCTGCACCGGCACTACTCGCCCAGGGGCAACGGCGGCGTCTTCCTCGACGACAACGAAATGCGCTGATTAAGCCACACGCCACCCGCTTTAATTCAGCAGCTTGTGGTTTGCAGCTTAAATTCAGTCCTGCCAGGGCCAATGCCAGCGGAAGCTGTGTTCTTTGGCGCGAGCTTTCTGGGTGTGGTCGCGGCCTACCACTTGCACGTCCCAGACCAGGCCCACGGCGCGCAGGGCGGCCACCAGGTACCAGCCCAGGTCCAGTTCGTACCAGGCCGTGCTCATTTTGGCGGAGCTGGGGTGGGCGTGGTGGTTGTTGTGGAAGCCCTCGCCAAACGACAGAGCGCCCAACACCCAGTTGTTGTAGCCGTGCTCGGCGGCGTCGTCAATGTCGTAGCGAGCGTAGCCGTATTTGTGCGATACGAACCCCACAAACCAGTGCCCCATTATTGTGATGCTGACGCGCAACGGCACGCACACTATCATTGCCTCGAAACCGAAAAGCGCCCAAATGAGGCCGGCTGCCCCCAACACGTGCAGGTACCAGGTTTTTTCCAGGAATACCAGCCAAGGGTCATACAAGTCCTCATCAGGGATTTCGTAGCGGCTGATATCCCCTGGTTTCAAGGCGAAGTGCAGGTTCCAGTAATAGTCGC
>JAYSZD010000257.1:0-12992 GCA_043738185.1 Hymenobacter sp.
CCCAATATTCCCCACAAAATGCCGCCGACCAGCATGCCGCCCATCTGCATATTAATCAGGAACAGGCCTTGGTTCGTGACCTCGGCCGGGTCGGTAATGCCCAGGTCTCTGAGGCTCTGGACCCGCACGATGCTGAAGAGAATCAGGTCGTAGATATCGACAAAATAGCCCAGCGCGGCTACGATGACAGCGGCGGAAAAAACGGAGGCTTTCGTGGTTGGAGCGGCTTGCATGGCGAAATGTAGCGCGGGCCCGGCAAACGGCGCCCCAACCAGCGCAGCGCAGGCGCTTTGCGACCGGCCCAGCCGCGGCCCTGAACTTGTGTCAGGCAACTGTGTTATGGTCCCGGTTTTTGCTAGCGGCTACTCTGAATTTCGACCATGCCACGGGAAAATCCGCCAACAACTCTTACTCAACAGGTATAAAACCGATGAAATCTACCCTCCTCCTCGCCGCCACGCTGGCTGCTTTCACGATTTCGGCCCAGGCCCAGACCCAGGGCGCCGCCCCGCTGCGCGCCGCCGCCGACCAGATTGCCACTAAAAAAGGCCCGCTCACGGTGCAGCCCATCACCCACGGCAGCGTGGTGCTGACGTGGAACGGCAAAACCATTTACGTGGACCCCTACGGCGGCGCGGCGGCCTACGCCGGCCTGGCCGCCCCCGACGTCATCCTTATCACCGACATTCACGGCGACCACCTCGACCCCAAAACGCTGGCGGCCCTCCCCGTGGGCAAGGCCCTGATGCTGGTGCCCCAGGCCGTGGCCGAGAAGCTGCCGGCCGAGTATCGGGCCCAGGCCCGCGTTATCGGCAACGGCCAGCAGCTTGATACATTGGGGATGAAGGTTTCGGCCATTGCCATGTACAATCTGCCCGAAGCTTCCGATGCCATGCACACCAAGGGCCGGGGCAACGGCTACGTGCTGGACCTGGGCGGCAAGAAAGTATACCTGTCCGGCGACACCGAAGACACTGCCGAAATGCGCGCCCTCAAAGGCATCGACGTGGCGTTTGTGTGCATGAACCTGCCCTATACCATGGACGCGCCGCAGGCCGCCCAGGGCGTGCTGGCCTTCAAGCCGGGCATTGTGTACCCCTACCACTACCGCGGCCAGAACGGCCTGAGCGACGTGGACGGCTTCAAAAAAACCGTGAATACCGCCAACAAGAAAATCGACGTTCGGCTGCGTAACTGGTACCCGTCGGCCCGGTAGGAGTGTTGGCCAGCGCGCAACGGGTGCGTAGGGCAGTGACAATTGAATATCTTGTCGGGGATATGAATATTATTAAAGTCAGCGTGGCGCTGGCCGTTTCCCTTTCGGTGGTCTTGGGCTTTAGGGCGTTGACGGCAAGCCCCGTGGTCCTGCTCGCTTCTTATGATTCCGTGGTGGGCTACGGCGAGTGGCTGGAATTGCGTGCCGACGGCACCTTCACCCACACCAGCGCCAGCTTGTATTCTGAAGATATAACGCACGGCCGTTATACCCGAACGGAAAGCTTCTTGAAGTTGGACCGGCTGCCAAAATTTGGGTCACTACACCGCACAAAGCTTCTTCTGCATGCTACCGCTGAAAGCGGGGCTGAAATCTGGCAGGTTGGGCCAACGGGTCGCGTCGATTCTACCTTGGCACGATTACACGTGGTTAGCTTGGATTAATGCTTCATTACGCGAGGTGAGCTGTTTTCAAACATCAGTCACACGAAAAGCCAGGCGCAAGCGCCGGCCTGCTTAGCGGGCCGGCGCTTTCATTTGCGGGGCGCCCACCACGCCGTCGGGGCGCTGGTGGGTGCGCCAGAACTCCTCGTGGAACGGGCGGCCCTTGAGTAGCATGGTGGCGATGGGCGGCCGCTCGGGCAGCACCTCCACGGCGGTGGTACGGATGTTGGCAAACTGCAGGCTTTGCACCGAAAGCTTCTCCATGCGCCGGCCGGTGGCTAGGTCCCGGTGCTTCTCAATCCAGGTCTGGATGCTGCGGTCGAGAAAATACGGACCGCCGGGCTGCTGCTGCTGATAGGTCACGCTTTGGCGGATACGGTAGTCATTGTGCAGGTGCCGCCACATGGCGGCCGAGGTGCCGCCACGGGCAAAGTACTTGCGCGCAAAGCTATTGAGCAGCACCGTGTCGCGCTGCCATTCCACGTCGCAGCGGGTCACGGCGTAGTCGGCGCGGTTGATGTAGAGCTTGCCCGTGTAGCCCTGGTCGAAATAGTCGCCCGTGGTGCGGCGGTTTTTCTTCTTGGCCACAAAGTCAATCACCAGCGTTTCGCGGCCCTGGTCCTGGACGACGGATGCCAGCGAATACGTATAGTTTTTCAGCGTGCGGGCCTGAAACATGGGGTTTTGGTCTACCAAATCCACGAAGTTGGCGAAGTAGCCGGAATGGGCGAAGTGGTGGTCGGTCCAGTCGTTGCCTTTGCCCGTTTCCTTGTTCCACTTCACTTCCTCCAGCCGCGAGGCGCCGCCCCGCACCGAGCGGTAGCCCTGAGCGTCGTAAAAGGTGCTGAAATACTCCACGTCGTAGAGTAGCGAGTCGAAATTGGTGGACGAGCCGCGGGCGTACACGTCGGCGTTATAGTCCTGCTGCGTGTAGTTCCGGGGCAGCTGCTTGATAACGCGGGCCATGATTTTGCGCGGGTCCAGGCTTTCGCCCTTCACCGTTACTTCGGCCAGCGCGTAGGCCTGCGGGGGCAGTAGCACCGTCAGGAATGGCTGGGCACCCACGGCCAGCGCCTGCCGGCCAAAGCCCAGGCAGGTAGCCACCAGCGAGTCGGGCCCGGCCGGGCGGGGCAGCTCAAACTCGCCCTTGATGTTGGTGGTGAGGCCCACGCCCTGCCGCTTGAGGTACACGCTGGCGAAGGGCACCGCCGCCCTGGTTTTCTGGTCGAGCACCACTCCGCGCAGCTGGCCGGCGGCCGGACCCGCTCCGGCGGCGCGCACCGTGAGGCGGCGTTGGGCGTCGGCTGCCAGCGTGCCGCTGCTGGATTTGGCCAGCCGCAGCGAGTCGCGGGGCGTGGGCGGCAGGGCCTGCTCGAAGTACACGGGCGGGCGCACGGTTTTCAGGAACAGCAGCCCGTCGAGCACCTGCGTCCAGTTACCAGTCAGGGGCTGGTACTCGAACAGGCTGGCGGTAATGTTGGCCAGCGCCGGCTGCCGCATGGGCACGAACAGGGATTCCGGGCCCACGGCGTCCAGCTGGGCTTCCAGGCTGCCGGGGGCGGGCGTGGGCACTGCCTGGCGTGGCCCGTGCACGTTGCCATACACGCCGCCGGCCGTAGCCGTGCCCAGCAGGTACACCTGCCCCGCGGGCAGAGCGGTTTTCACCAGCGAGCCCATCGGACGGAATGCCTGCGCCTCCCGGTCCTGCAGGCCGGTCAGCGGCCCGGCAAAGTGCGGCGTAGCGCCCCAGCAAATCACTTTTTCGGTGGGATGCTGGCGCAGGTACCAAAGTAGGTTGTCGGCCATCAGTCGGTCGCGCACGTTGCTATCCTGGGCCTTGAACCCCTCCGGGCCCTTTGCGGTGGGGTCGTTTTGGGCGTAGTCCCGGGCCAGGGCGTTGATGCTGGTCAGGGTTTGCAGCCAGAACTCGGCCTGGGCCCGGCGGCGCGGGTCGGCTGCAGCTACCTGGCGCAACTGCTTGCTAGCCTTGCCAATGGCCAGGTTGAACAGCGCGTACTGGTGCGTGGGCGGAAACGTGTAAAATTTTCCCATCGCGGCAATTACCTCTTCCAGGTAGTCGAAAGGCACGGCCTCGGCCTGCTTGCTGCCCAGAAAGATTTGCAGCTCCTCCACCAGCTCCTCGCCGTATTCCCCGCTCAGCTGCGGGTCGAAACCAGTCACTTTCAGCTGGCCTTTGCCCACGAGTGCCGTCAGGGGCTGAAACTCGCGGCTGTGCGTCCAGATGGGAAACAGGCTTTTATCAAGGCAAGCGGCGGCGTTTTGGCCGGCTTCGATGTCCTGCTGCGCCCGCGCCACTTCGTAGAAGCCGCTCTCGAACGCCACGGTACCGAAGCCCTGCTGCTGCAAAAAGCGCACGAGCCGCGTTTTGGCCTCAAACACGTTGCCTTCGCCGTGCGTGGGCTCACCCAAAAACACCACCCGCGCCTGGCCAATTTCCTGTTTCAAAAACGCCAAATCCGTCAGGTCCGGGTCGGCCGGGTCTATGGTTCTGACCGGGTGGTAGGTGAGGCCGCCGGCCGTTTGCAGCGGCTGCGCGCTGGCACCAACGAAGGGCAGCCAGAAAAGAAGAAGTACCAACAGGCGCTGGTGGGGCAGAAAAGACATGGAGCGAACGGACCGGATTTGCAGTTGAACAGGCCCACAAACCTAAGGCCCGCCCGCCGGAAACCAGCCAACACGCCTGTCGCGTCGCCGCAACGGTGCTGTTGCACGGCCCGGTGCGTGCGCTGGCAGTTCCGGTCACTTAAACCGTAGCGGCACCCCAATCAGCGGGATGCGCAGGTGCTTGCCCAGCCGCGCCGGGTTGGTGAACAGGCTCGGGAAATTGCCGCGGGCGATGGTCGTCATGGCTTGTATGGCAAAACATAGCACAAGCCGAAGCATCTCGCCCGCTTCGCTCCGCTCAGGATAACAGACCACTTGAGTTATCCATACGGGCAAGATGCTCCGCGACGTATTGCAATCAGGCCGTATTCCTTCGCTTCGTCGGCCCGCATCCAGTAGTCGCGGTCCGAGTCGTCATGAATTTGCTGGTAGGTTTTGCCGGTGCGCTCGGCGTAGATGGCGTACAGCTCCTGGCGCAGCTTCACTACTTCCCGCGCCGTGATTTCGATATCCGCCGATGGGCCCTGCACGCCGCCCGAGGGCTGGTGAATCATGACGCGGGCGTGCGGCAGGGCCGAGCGTCTGCTCAATGCGCCGCCGCACAGCAGGAAGGCACCCATGGAAGCGGCCAGGCCGGTGCAGATGGTGGCTACGTCGGGGCGCACGGACTGCATGGTGTCGAAAATGCCCAGCTTCGCGTACACGCCGCCATCGAGTGAGTTGATGTAAAGCAGGATGTCTTTTCGGGCATCGGCCGATTCCAGAAATAGCAGCTGGGCGTTGATGATGTTGGCAATGTGGTCGTCCACGGCTTGGCCCAGAAAGATGATGCGGTCCATAATAAGGCGCGAAAACACGTCGATTTCGGCAAAGCGCGTGGGGCGTTCCTCAATCACCGAGCGGGTCATGCCCGTGGGCAGCAGCAGGCCCGGCCGCACCTGGCCTTCCAGGTGGGCGAGGTACTGGTCGACGCCCAGGCCACTGAGGCCCTGGCCATGCACGGCGAACTTGCGAAATTCTTGTTTGTTCAGCATTGGAAGAAAAAGGAGAAGTGAAAGCGTGAAAAGTCGGCGCAAGCAGCCGTGCTTCGCTACTGACGAAGGCGTTACCAAGCCCGTAATTAGCTGTTGATTATAATATTACAAGTCTCGTAGCCGGATGGCTAGCAGGCGCAATTTCTGCGGCCAGAAGCCGGGGCGAGCTACGTAAAGCCGGGCGTGAATGGCCGATAATTCGCGTCGCAGCTGGCGCTGGCCGGCCCGGCGCAGCCCGCGGTACAGGTGCTGCTGCGCCGCGGCGTCAGCGTGCAAGTCGCCATCCACGAGCCCGCGCAGCTGCCATTCTTCGCCCGCGACCGCAGCCGGGGTATTCAGCAGCTGTTGTACAATAAACTGCAAGGCGTTCGAGTTCGGGTCGCATGGCTTAGTATTCAGCTGTTTCGCGGCTGACGACGGCTTTCACCGCTTCCCGCAACCGTTCCAGGCACTTAAACTTTTGCACTGTGGCCGAGCGCACGGAGCGGTAGCCGTGGGAGGCGGCAATCTGGGTGAGGGGCTGCTGAAAGTAGTAGAACGCCAGCAGCACGTTCTTGCACTTCTCGTCTAGCCGCTCCACGTAGTCGAGTACAGCAAAGCTGGCTTCGTCAGCGGCGGCGGTTTCAGCTCCTAGCCGGCTGTGGTCGTCGGGCAGGGCGTCTTGCGGGAGGCGGGCGCGGCTGCGCAACTCGTGGTGCCACAAATTGCGGCTGATGCCCACCAAGTAGGTGTTGGGCGCCGCGCTGAGCACCAGCGTGCCGCCCAGGGCCTGCTCGTATAACACAACCAGCGCATCGTGAAACACGTCTTGCGCATCCTGCAATGTGCCGCCCCGCCCGCACACGTGCCGCCGCACCGCCGGAAACGCCCGGCGGTAGAGGCGGGTCAGCGTCCGTTCGCGGTCGGCGAGCAAGGCGTGGCGAAGGTCGGCCGCGGGTGTGGATAAGGAAGCAGCTGTCATCGGAGTGGGCATGGAAGGGCAGCTTTCTGTAAAATTATTTTTCATAATGCCTGTTATCCTGAGCGGAGCGCAGGATAACAGAGTGGTCACCTTCATGAACGGCCTCACTAATTAATCCCGAATTTCACGGAATATCACCTCAGATGCTGAAAAATAAAACGGCCGCTTGCCTTCCTCCACGAAAGCAAGCGGCCGTTAGCGGGCGTCGAGTGCCGCGTGGGCAATTCAAGAGCCCGAAGCCTTAAACGACAGTGGCACCACCAGCCGCACGCTCACGTTGCGGCCCTGGTTGAACACCCCGCGGCGGCCGTTGGCGGCATTGAGGTCGGCGTATTTCAGGCGGCTCAGGTGGCTTTGGTAGCCCACGTCGAAGAGGTTGTTGGCGGTGAGGAACAGCGAGGCGAGGATGCGGCCTTTGGCACTGGCAAAATCGGTGCCCAGGCCGGCGTTGATGAGGGTGTAGCCCGGCGTGGCCGTTTCAGTATCGAAGGCTGAGAAGAAGCGGTTTTGGGCAAACGTGTGCTCCAGCTGCACCCGCACGTAGGGATTGGTGAGGCGCTTGCCCTGGCGGCGGAAGTTGCCCCGCAGCTCCGATTGCAGCCGGTCGGCCGGAATGAAGGGCAGGTATCGCTCCTCCGCGGGCCGGTTCAGCTGTCGGGCGCGCACCATCGAAAACGAGTTTTCGAAGTGCAGCCAGTCGAGCGGGTGGGGGTGGAAATCCAGGCTGAGCTCGCCGCCCAGCAGCCGGGCCCGGCCCTGCTCGTAGCGAAACACGCCGTTGCCATCGGGGCTCAGCGAGTCGCCGGTGCCGCTGGCATTGAGCAGGCGGCGCGGAAAAATGTAGTTGTCGATGGAATTGGTGAAGGCGTCCACGCTCAGGCGCACGTGGTCGGTGGCGTAGCTCACGCCGGCGTCGAGCTGCAGGCTGGTTTCGGCCTTCAGGCCGGGCTGCCCGATTTCGTAGCGAATGGTGCCTTCGTGCTGGCCGTTCGAGCCCAGCTCGGCAATGTTGGGCGCCCGGAAACCGCGGGCAATATTGGCCTTTATGCTCAGCCGCTCGTTGAGGTTGTAGGCCGCCCCCACGCTGCCGCTGTAGTTGCCGAAGGTGCTGCGGAAGCCCGGAAACTTGGTCTCAGCGTCGGGGTCGGTGCCACTTGTGGGCTGCTCGTCGGCATCCAGAAACAGGGCGTCGGCCACGGTGCGGCGCACATCGTAGCGCAGGCCACCGCTGATGTCAAAGGCCCCTACCGTTTTCTTGGCCACTCCAAACACGCCGGCTTCGCTCGTACAGTAGGCCGGAATCAGGAATTCGACGCCCAGGTTGCGGTTTTGCTGGTGCAGGCCGCTGGTGCCCACCGTCAGGTTCCAGCCGTTTATTTCCGGCAGGAAGTAACGCAGCGCGTAGTCCACGGTGCGGAGCTGGAAGTAGAGCGACGTTTCCGACGGGTCGGCCACATTGCCGAACTCGCGCCGCAGGTTCTGTTGGTAATTGACGAGCAGGGTGAGGCGCGCCCCGTTTTCGCCCAGAATAAAGTTGTTGTCGGTGCCGATGCGCAGATGATTAATTTGCTGCTGGGGCACGGCCAGCCCGTAGCCGCGCAAGTCAGCCTTGGTCACGGGCACGGCACGGGTGTCGGCGCCGTCAGGAATATCCTTCAGGAAGCGGCCGGTTTCTTCGTCGCGGGCGCCTTCGGTCAGCCCCACGCGCTGGTTGAAGCTGCTGAAGGTGAGATGCGAGTAGCCCCATCTTTTGTTCACGCCCACGTAGCCGTTGGCATCCCACTCGTTAAAGCCCGAGTTGTACACCCGGCCATCATAGCGGTTGCGGTAGGCGCCGGCTACTTTGCGGGTGCCACGCGCCAGCCAGTTCAGGCCGTTGAGGTTGCCGGCATTCTGAAACGAGTAGCCCTGCTGCTGGTTGTTGCTCTGGTAGCTGGCCGTGGCCGTACCCAGAATCCGGCCCTCATCCACGGGGTCGGGGGCCACGAAGTTGATGACGCCGGCCATCGCATCGGAACCATAAAGCAGCGAGCCCGGCCCTTTGATAATCTCGGCCCGGTCCACGCTGAACTCGTCGACTTCGATGCCGTGCTCGTCGCCCCACTGCTGGCCTTCCTGCCGGGCGCCATTGTTCAGCGTTACTACGCGGTTGAATCCCAGCCCGCGCACCACCGGCTTGCTGATGGCCGCACCGGTCGTAATCTGGCTCACGCCCGGCGTATGAGCAATGGCATCGATGATGTTGCCGGATGCCGTCTGGTTGAGCCGGGTGTGGTCGACCACGGTGGTGGGCACCGGCGAGCGGCGCATTTCCGTGGCCTGCGACACGCCCGTGACCACCACCTGCCCAATCTCGGTGGCCGAGGTGGCCAGGCGGGCGTCCAGCGGCTGGCCGCTGCCGGTGTCCACCGTCCGGGTCAGAGTGTTGTAGCCCAAAAACCGAATTTGCACCGTGAAGCGCCCGCGCGGCAGGTCAACGAAGTTGAAACTGCCGTCGGGCCCGGTAGCCGTGCCCCGTTTCAGGTCGATGAACACGACGTTGGCGCCGGGCAGCCCCTCGCCGGAAGCGGCGTCCACCACGCGTCCGCTAAAAGGCGCTGCCGCGGTGCGTCCACGCGAGGTTACCGGAGGGGGCGAGCCTGCGGTCGGAGCCTCCTGCGCCGCCGCCGGCGCAACACCACCACCCACCAAAAGCAACGCTAAAAGGAAAAAAGGAGACATAAACACGAATGAATTTCGCCGAAAGAACGGAAAATTGAAAAGGGCGGCCGAAAATCCGGCGGAAAAGCGCCTTCCGTCATCCTAATACCAGATGCTTCCCAGTACGCACGCCAAAGCAACCATTTGCTCTGGGTTTGGGAGTGAATGCATAACGCTTCAAAACGCAAAAAGCTGAGCGACTCCGTACGGACCCGCTCAGCTTTAAACCATTAGTATCGCCCTAAGCCAGCACGCAGTCCTGAAAAATCAGCTCATTGTTGATGAACGCCGCCGTGCGGGCCCCACTGGCCGCGGCCATAACTACCTGCTGCATGGGGCCCGTCATGTCGCCCACGGCGTACACGTTGGGCACGTTGGTTTGGCCGGCTTCACAGGCCTGCACATACACGTCGTCGGGGGTGAAATCGCACCCGAGTTGCCGGGCCAGGTCACTGCGCTGGCGCTGCACCGGCCGCACAAAGAGGGCATCCACTGCTTGGCGGCTGCCATCCTCAAACAAAATGGCCCGCAGGCACTTAACCGTGCCATCGATGGCTTTCACCGGGGTTTCAAGCACGGCAATTTCCAGTTGGGCGAGGTGCTCGCGCTGGGCGGGTGCCAGGTCGGCGGGGCCGTCGGTGCACAGCGCCAGGCGCGGGGCCCAGTGGTGCAGGTGCACGGCTTGCTGGTAGCCGCTTTCGCCGCGGCCGTACACGGCCACCTGGCTGTAGCGGGTTTCCCAGCCGTGGCAGTAGGGGCAGTGGTACACGCCCCGGCCCCACAGCTCGGCCAGGCCCGGCACGGCGGGCAGCTCGTCGACTACGCCAGTGGCCAGAATCAGGGCCTGGGCCGAAACTTCGGCGCCGCTGCTCAGGGTCAGTTCGCACCGGCCGTCGGCCGCGATGCGGGCCGCACGGGCCAGGTCCGCGCAGATTTCCACCTGGTAGGGCCGCAGCTGCTCGCGGCCGATGCGCAATAATTCCTCGGGCGCCGCGCCATCGCGGGTAAAGAAGCTGTGGGAATGAAACGCTGGCGCATTGCGCGATGGGCCGCCATCGAGCACCAGCACGTGGCGCCGCGAACGGCCCAGCACCAGCGCAGCGCTGAGGCCGGCGTTGCTGGCGCCCACAATTATCATGTCGTAACGGGCCGCAGTCGGCCGGGGAATTCTACGCATAGCAAGAACAGAAATACAGAACAGAAAAATGTCGGGTAAGGCACTCGCGCAGAAAAAAGCGAAAAAAGAAGGCCCCGGCGCCGGGCCAGGACCTTCCATGCAACGCAGCTGAAAGCCAGGCGTGACTATTGCACGGTCACGGGGAAGGTCACTTCCACGTCGGTATCACCGGGCGTGGCGCTGCCGTCCTTGCTGCCGGGCTGGTGGCGCAGCGTGATTTTGAGCGTGCCGGTGCCAGCGGCCGTCGTCACTACCTGCGTGGTGATGCCCACTTCCAGGTTCTTGGCGTCGCGGT
This sequence comes from Hymenobacter sp., assembly GCA_043738185.1. GTDB lineage: Bacteria > Bacteroidota > Bacteroidia > Cytophagales > Hymenobacteraceae > Hymenobacter. The sequence continues at coordinate 10,452 of JAYSZD010000257.1, forward strand.
CGGTGCGGGTAATGTTGAGCAGGCTGGCGGGCGTGCCCTGATAGATAAAGAGGTGCTCGTCGGACTCCTCCTCCACTTCTTCGGTGATGTTTTCGACGGGCGTTTTCGTTTCGTCGAGCAGCGTGATGGCGCCGGTGTAAGTGGTGTTAGGCCGCAGGGTGAGCGTGCCGATAACAGGAGCGTTGCCGCCGGTTCCGTCCACGTCGCGCCAGGTAACGGTGGTGGCGCTGCCCCCGCCCGTGGTGGGCGTCAGCACGTAGGTGACGGTGGTGATTTGCTCGTTTTCCTCAGCGGGCACGGGGTCTTTATCGTCGCTGCAAGCCGAAAAAATGAATGGAGTTGCCAGCAGCACGGCGGCCAGACGGAAGCGGGATTGGAAAATGGTCATGGGTTGGGAAATATGAAAAGTGTGAAAAATGGGAAGAAATGAAAAATTCAAAGGCTAGTTTTTGGCCGCGCCAAAGGCCAGCGGCACGCGCAGGCGCAGCGTCACGTTGCGGCCCACCTCGTCCAGAAAATAGCGGTAGCGGTTGAGGTAGTCGCGGTAGACGTTGTCAAGCAGGTTAGTGCCGGTGAGGCTGATTTGCAGCGGCGTGCGCGGACCCAGCCGGAGCGTGCCCCCGATTTCGGCCCCCAGTAGCCAGTAGCCGGGCGGCGGGGCCAGGTAGTCGCGCTCGGCATTGTCGCGCGGCACGCGGTTTTGGCGGCGCACGGCCTGCGCGCCCAGCTGGGCATAAAAGCCGTGCAGGCGTTGCGGCGCTGCCAGCGCGGGGCCGCCTGCTTCGTAGCGCAGCCAACCTTCGAGGCGGTCTGCGGGCGCCAGAATCAGGTAGTCGTTGAGGCGCAGGTCGCGCTCCACCACGGTGGCGGCCTTCAGGCCCAGGGTGAGAGGCCGGGCTACGCGGTAGGCCACCAGCAGGTCGAGCCCTCGGAAGCGGGCATCGGTTTGCTGAAATCGGTAGGAAGGAAACAGCCCCCGGATGTCGAGCACCGGTGGAATGGGCGTCTGAAAAATGTAGTTCTGCAAGTACGTCTGATACAGCGTGACCTCGCCGTTGAGGCGTGGGTGGTCGTGCCAGCTCGCGCTGAACGCCACCGAGCGGGCCGTTTCCGGGCCCAGCCCCGGCGTACCGGCCGGCCGCGTGATGTCGTAGCCTTCTTCGTAGATGCCGTTGTGCACGCCCTGGCTGGCGCGCTCGTTGGCGGCGGGCGCCCGTTGCAGTAGGCTGGCATCGGCCCGTAAGGTCACGTGTGGCCCCAACTCCCGCGCCACACCCGCCGAGAGCGCCGGCGTGGTGAAGGCAAAGCGCTCCGTTACCACGGCGAAGGCGCCGTTCTCGCGGGTGGGCCGCTTGGTTTCCAACACGCGGTGGTCGAGGCGCAGGCCGGTTTCCAGTAGCCAGGGGCCAGGCCGCCAGCGCCCCAGGGCGTAGGCTCCGCCGCCCACGTTGGTGTAGTACGGGATGAAGAAGCGGCTGCCCGGCCGGTAGGTATTGTGCTGGTACGTGCCACTCAGGCCCAGTTCGCCGCTGAAGTTGCCGTGCGAATGGGGCTCCCAGCGCAGGTCGGCGGTGCTGGTTTCGTTGCGGTAGTCCAGCTCGGGCAGGTTGCGGCGGGCCACGTTGTCGTTGCGCGGGCGGAACTTGTCGTACTCGCCCCGGCGGTCGGCCTGCTGGGCCAGCGTCAGGTTCAGGCGCCCACCCCAGCCATTCAGCCGGTAGAAGCTGCTGAGCTTGAACAGCGTGTGCTGAATCTGCTGATACGGCCGGTCCAGGCCATAAGTAAACGTGGCTGGTAGCGGCGGCACCCCGCCGTTGCGAGCCGCCACATTCCAGTTTTCCGGCACCGGATACAGGCCCAGTCGCGCATTGTATTGGCTCACAAAAGCCTCCACGCCCCAGCGTTCCTGCCGCCAGCCCACGGCAGCGGAATAATTGTACTCGGCTAAGCCAGAAGAGCTTATCCTGTAGTCCGGCGTGGCCGACAAGCCCGCCCGTCGCATCGTGCCCTGCGCCCGCCACGCCAGTCCCGGCAGCTGGGCCGGCGCACCCTGCACCGTGGCCGATAGCGCCCCCAGCCCATTATTGGATGCGCCCACTGCGTGCACCTCGCCGGTGGTGCCGGCCGAGTCGGGCAGGGCGGCCGGCTGCACCAGCACCACGCCACCAATGGCATCGGCGCCGTAGCGGACGCCGGCCGCGCCCTTCACTACCGTCAGCTGCGAGGCCACGAAGGGGTCAATTTCCGGGCCGTGGTCCTGGCCCCACTGCTGGCCTTCCTGCCGCACGCCGTTGTTGAGCAGGGCCACCCGGTTGGAGTGCAAGCCGTGAATCATGGGTTTGAACACGTTGGGACCGGTTTGGATGGCCGATACGCCGCTCACCTTTAGCAGTGCTTCGCCCAACGTCTGGCCGCGGGTGGCAGCCAGGGCGGCCCCGCTCAAAGCCGCCGTGGCCTGGGTGGCCGGAGCGGCCGGCGCGTGCCCGCGCACCACGGCGCCCTGCAACTGCACGGCATCGGGATGCAGCTGGAAGTTGCGTA
>JAYSZD010000258.1:0-1944 GCA_043738185.1 Hymenobacter sp.
CGGGCGCTGCAGGCGGCGGCGGCGGCCACCGCCACGCGGCCGGCCCACTTCTACCTCGACGGCAAGGTTGATTTTCTGGGCCTGCACGTTGCCACCACCATCGACGTTACCACGACCGGGCTGCTGCTGGATTTCGCCGCCGCCATCGGCACCGACGCCCTCGGGGCCGGGCTGGCCGTGAAAACCGCGCTGAACGCCGACACCGGCTTTAGCTTCGACATCACCGGCAACGTGCACATCAACGACCCCGAATTCGAGCTGTTCAACGTCCGGCTTGGCACGCTCAATCTGCAGGTGCTCATCGACGTGGGCCTGTCCTTTGGCATCAACGCCAGCGGCGCGTTCCTGCACCTCAAGGAGTCGGTATTCACGTTTGGCTCCGTCACGTTCACCATTCCCGGCCTCGACCTGGACGTGAACGCGCAGCAGCTGTCCGATATTCCGGGCATCATCTACGACGCGGTGAAGAACCTGATTTGGAGCTTCCTCGAAGACGCCGCGAACTGGCTGAAATGGATTGGCCAGGAGCTCATCAAGGGTTTCGAGGACATTGCCGAAGTGCTGGAAGAAATCTACAATGCCATCGCCAGCGTGTGGGGCAACGAAAAGCGCATCGTGGTGGCCACCAGCGAGTCGTTTGCCACTTCGCAAAGCACCACCATCACGCTCATTCCCGACGCGCCGGGCAACGGCATTACCCAGCAAATGCTGGACTCGGCCCGCGCCTGGGCCGAGCAGATGGCCGAATTTGCCGCCACCCAGGCCATCATCGAACAGGTGAAGCAAACTTCGCCCGACGACGTAGGCAATTTTCACGTCGATTCGGTGCAGGATTTCGACTTTAAATACGAGCTGCAACAGAACCAGAACTGGTTTCTGGAGCCGCACGGGCCGCTGCCGTCGCTCACCGCCCTGGGCTTCCAGAACCCCTTCGCCGACCCGCGCTTTTACAACCAGAGCACGGCCGTGCGCAAGTTTCAGCCCGCCATCAGCATCAATGCCGACTTCAGCAAAGTGGCCCGCGTGACCCTCACGGCCCGCTACAACGGCGTGGACATGGGCAAACCCTACCTCTTCACCTCCAAAATCGCCCACAGCTTCAGCGCCGCCTGGGTGGCCGACCAGGGCGAAAACTTCGAGCTGAAATACGACGTGCTCTACACCGATTCCAAAACCCTAAGCACCGACTGGCTCCCCCAGAAAGGCCCCGTCGTGCAGCTCCTGGTCGGCGATTCCCCGGCCTTCCGCCTGGCCAGAAAAGCCGCCCGCCGACCCGCCGCCAGCCCCAAGCCAGCGGGCCGCAAAGCAGGTGCTGCCAAGCCCCGCAAAACCAACCGCAAGCCGTAGTATACAGCGGACGGGCTGGGGGCAACGTCTTGCACGAAGTAGTCGGAGCGATTGAAAAACAAATAGTTAATCACTTTTCCAAGGACAAAAAATGGCTGATTAGGGGCCCTTATCGGACCTCATCTAGAAAACGGCGGCTGTTTAAATCACCCTTTCAGTAAACGCACTAAGCTAAAGACTTTAGCTACCTCCCCGAGATGGGCTACCCCAAGGCCACATAGCCGGGGTCTCCCAACTGGCGGGCGCGACCGTACAGATGCGGGGGCAGCTCGTCGGGAAAGGGGCGGGCGTGCAGCACCCCCATTTCGTATTGGAACGTGGAGTCAGCGGGGTCGAAATAGTCGGCGGGGTCGGCCCCTTCGCGCAGCATGCAGGCCAACGTGGCGCTGTACTCGATGAATTCTGCCGGACTGGCGCCGTGGTACGCCAAATGGGCCACGTTCGCCACGGCCGTTTCGCACCGCGTAGCCAAGCCGCGGTCGTAGAGGGTGGCGCCCGGCTGTGGGAGGCTAGTTACCTGCATGCGGTCGGCGATGTTGCACTCGTACCACCGAAAATCGGGCAGGGCCAGCTCCTCGGGGCGGACCGGTTGCGTGC
>JAYSZD010000259.1:0-4743 GCA_043738185.1 Hymenobacter sp.
GAGGGAAAGAAAAACGCCCAAAATGCCGCGCTACTCGTGAATTTGCTGGGCTGCGCCAGAATAGGCCCCAGTCCCTTGCCCGCCGCTATGGCCCACCACAGCAGCGCCACCGCCGCCACCGGCAGGAAAAAAGCCTTGAACACCAGCAGCTTCCGAATGCTCTCGACGCCGAGGTACACCACGTACATATTCAGCAGCCAAAATAGCAAAAACACCAGCGCCGGCCCCGTGGCCAGTTCCCAGCTGGCCGGAAACACGGCCTGCAGCGTGGCAAGCCCCGGCCACCACAGCACCCCCATTTGGTACAGCGCATACCCCCCAATCCAGGTCTGAATGCCGAACCAGCCGCAGGCGATAATGGCCCGGAGCAGGGCCGGCACGTTGGCCCCGCGCACGCCAAAGCTGGCCCGCGCAAACACCGGAAACGGAATGCCGTACTGTGCGCCCGCCCGGCCATTGAGCAGCATGGGCACTAGCACAATGCTGTTGCCCAGGAAGATGGTGAGCAGGGCCTGCCACCAGTTCATGCCGCCCTCAATGAGGGAACTGGCCAGCATGTAGGTCGGGATGCACAAGCTCATGCTAATCCAGAGGGCGGCGTAGTTGCCGGTGCCCCAGGTGCGCTCGGCCGGCAGGGTAGGGGCCAGGTCGGGGCTGGTAAGGCCGGGGGCGTAGGCTGCAGATTGGGGCAGTGTGTTCATAGTAGTTGGCGGAAGATGATACAATCAGAACGTCATGCTGAGCGGTACGCTTAATTCAACAAATACCCCCGCGCCAACTCGCTGAACGCGGCTACCTGCCGTGCCTGCCAGCTTTCATCGAACCCCAGCTCCTGCGCAAGCAGGGCGGCCACCACGGGCGCTGCCCGCACGGCCGCCGCTGCATCCAGCACCAGCAGCCGCACGCGCCGGGCCAGCACGTCTTCTACGGTGCGGGCCATTTCGTGCCGGGCCGCCCACACCACTTCGGCCTGCACAAATTCCAGTTCGGCGTCGAGCTTCGTGCCCAGGGTAGGATGGTGCAGGAGCAACTGCTGCAGCCCGGCGGCATCGCTGCCATAGGGCGCGAAGGGGGCCATTACTTCCCCGATGGGCTGGGGCGGTGCTTGCGTACCGTGAATGGCAAGATGGGCAGTGCGGCTGGCGGCGGCGGGCAGCTGGCCCAGGGCAATGGCCTGGTCAATAGTGTCTTCTCCCATGCGCCGATACGTAGTCCACTTGCCGCCCGTGATGGTGATGAGGCCGCTGGCCGAGGCCAGAATTTTGTGGCTGCGCGAAATTTCCTTGGTTTTGGTGCTGCCATCGGGAGAAGCGGCCAGCGGCCGCAGGCCCACAAATATGCTGCGCACATCGGCGCGGGTAGGCGGCTTGCGCAGGTACTGGGCCGCCGTGCGCAGCAGGAAGCAGATTTCGGCTTCCTGCGCCCGGGGCTCCAGGCTGGCGGTGGGCACGGGGGTATCGGTGGTGCCCAGCACCACGCGGCCCTGCCACGGCACGGCAAACAGCACCCGTCCGTCTTCGGTGCTGGGAATCATGAGGGCCGCGGGGCCGGGCAAAAACGACCGGTCGAGTACCATGTGCACGCCCTGGCTGGGCTGTACCAAGGGCCGGGCACCGGGCTCGTCGAGCCGCCGCACGTCGTCCACGAAAACGCCGGTGGCGTTCACCACGGCTTTGCCACGGAGCTCATAAGCGAGGCCGGTTTCCAGGTTGGTGGCGCGCACACCCTGCAGGCGGCCGCTGGCATCCTTCAGCAGCCCCTGCACGGCGCAGTAGTTAAGGGCCGTGCCGCCGTGGTCGATGCAGGTCTGAGCCAGGTTCACGGCCAGGCGGGCGTCGTCGAACTGGCCGTCCTGGTAGCGCACGCCGCCGCGAAGCCCCTCCGGGCGCAGGCCGGGCAGCTGCTGCAGCGTTTCGGCCTTGCTCAGGTGCACCGATGCGCCCAGGCTCCGGCGCCCGGCCATCAGGTCGTACAGCTTCAGGCCGATGGTGTAGAATGGTCCGCCCCACCAGCTATAGTTGGGGATGATGAAGGCCATGTTGTGGCACAGATGCGGAGCGTTTTGCAGCAGCAGGCCGCGCTCGTGCAGCGCCTCGCGCACCAGCCCAATGTTGCCCTGCGCCAGGTAGCGCACGCCGCCGTGCACCAGCTTGGTGCTGCGGCTGCTGGTGCCCTTGGCGAAATCGGCCTGTTCCAGCAGCAGCGTCCGGTAGCCGCGGCTGATGCCGTCCAGCGCCACGCCCAGCCCCGTGGCCCCGCCACCAATAACGATTAGGTCCCACGCCGGCACAGCGGTGAGCTGGTGCAACAGGGTTTCGCGGCGGTAGGGGTTGAGGGGGGCAGTAGAAATCATATCGAGAGGTTATAGAAGAACGTCATGCTCAACGCAGCAATGCGCCCACCTGCTCCACCAACAGCGGCACGCTCAGGCCGCCCATTATCACCACCACTACCCAGCCGGCGGCCAGCATCCAGCGGGGATGGCGGTAGCCGCGCATGAGGCGCGGGTTGGTGGCGGCTATGAGCACGATGGCCAGGGCGATGGGCAGTATCAGGCCGTTGATGAAGCCGGCGAAAACCAGCAGCTGGGTAGGCTTGCCCACCAGCACAAAAATGGCCGTAGACAGTACAATAAACACCGAAATGCACAGCTGCTCGTAGCGCGCAAACACGGGGTGAAAGGTCTTGAAAAACGACACCGACGTGTAAGCCGCGCCCACCACCGAGGAGATGGCCGCGCTCCATAAAATCACCCCAAAAATGCGGAAGCCAATCTCGCCCGCCGCCGACCGAAACACGCTGGCCGCTGGGTTGTCCTTGTCCAACACCGCGCCCTGGCTGAGCACGCCCACAATGGCCAGAAACAGCACAAAGCGCATGAGCGTGGAAATGACGATGCCGCTGATGGCGCTGCGTGTGACCACGTCCTGCTGGTCGGGCCCCTTGATGCCGGCATCGAGCAGCCGGTGGGCGCCCGAAAACGTGATGTAGCCCCCCACCGTGCCGCCCACAATGGTGACGATGGACGCCGCGCTAATCTGTACCGGCAGCACCGTGTGGTGCAGCGCCTGCAGCACGGGCGGGTGCGCACTGAAGGCAATAATGAGGGTGAGCAGAATCTTGACCGTGCCCAGAATCTTGGTGAAGCCGTCGAGCATCTTCCCGATTTCGCGCACCCAAAAGAGCACCAGCGCCACCCCGCAGCTAATAAGCGCGCCCTGCTCAAACGACATGCCGGTGAGCACGTTCAGGCCCAGCCCGCAACCGGCAATGTTGCCGATGTTGAAGGCAAAGCCGCCTAGAATCACCATCGCGGCCAGGAAGTACCCCAGGCCCGGCAGCAGCCCGTTGGCCAGGTCCTGGGCACGCAGCTCGCTCACCGTAAGTATGCGCCAGGTGTTGAGCTGCGCGCCCACATCGAGCACCACCGAGATAAGAATAACGAAGCCAAAGCTGGTGAGCAGCTGCTGGGTAAAAACCGTGGTTTGGGTGAGAAACCCCGGACCAATCGACGAATTGGCCATCAAAAACGCCGCCCCCAGGCTGGCCCCGCCAAACCAGCGGGCTTTGGGTAGCGGCCTCATGCGGTGGCGGCCGCCTGACCGGCTTGCAGCTGCACGCCCGCCTGGCGAAGGGCCGCGCTCACGCGCTGGGCAAACACCAGGGCGTGGGCGCCATCGCCGTGAATGCAAACGGTATCGGCCCGAATGGCCACATCGGGGCCCTGCTGGGCGCGCACTTTTCCTTCCTGCACCATGCGCAGCACCTGGGCAATGGCAGTGTCGGCGTCGGCAATGAGGGCGTCGGGCTGGCGGCGCGGGGTGAGGGTGCCATCTGCCTGATAGGTGCGGTCGGCGAATACTTCGTGGGCGGTGGCCAGGCCCAGCTTTTCGCCGGCCCTGGTGAGCGCGCTGCCGGCCAGGCCGTAAAGCGTGAGCTCGGGCTGCACCCGGTACACGGCCTCGGCAATGGCCTCGGCCAGGGCCGCATCGGTGGCGGCCATGTTGTAGAGCGCACCGTGGGGCTTGAGGTGGTGGAGCTGTCCGCCCTCGGCCTTCACCACGGCAGCCAGGGCGCCGAGCTGGTACACGGTCATGTCAAACGCTTCTTCGGGTGAGATAGCCAGGTTGCGCCGCCCGAAACCAACCAAATCCGGCAGGCCGGGGTGCGCCCCAAGGGCCACGCCGTGGCGTAGCGCGGCGCGCACGGTGCGTTTCATCACGGCCGGGTCGCCGGCATGGAAACCGCAGGCAACGTTGGCTGAGGTAATGAAGGGCATCAGCGCCGCATCGTTGCCCATGTTCCAGGCCCCGAAGCTCTCGCCCATGTCGCAGTTCAAGTCAACGGTAAGGATTGAAGGCATGGGTTCAGGTTAATTTATAAAAGACCGTCATGCTGAGCTTGTCGAAGCATCTCTACCGCTTCGTTGAAGTAGCTTGATTACGCTCGCAGTAGAAATGCTTCGACAAGCTCAGCATGACAGTTTGGGATGTTGGTTTCACGTCGATACTCTTAACGCAACAGCCTGCCGCAATGCCCGCAACTGTCGCTCCTGCGCAAGGTACAGCGCCTGCGCCTCAGCCAGTGGCACTTCCTGAAACCGAAAGGCCTGCCCCGGCGCAAGCTGCGCCAGCGCCGAAAAATCAGCGGTGATAACTTGGGCAATGCGGGGGTAGCCGCCGGTGGTTTGATGGTCGGCCATGAGCGCAATGGGCTGGCCGCTGGCCGGCACCTGCACGGTGC
>JAYSZD010000260.1:0-1941 GCA_043738185.1 Hymenobacter sp.
ACGTAGCTGTCAGCCGTTTTTTCCAGCCGCACGCTCACCGGCTTGTCGGTGCCCAGCGGCATGAGGTGCGGCCCATAGCGGAAGCTCAGCTCGAAGTGAATCTGCTCGGCGTCGCTGCCCGCAGGCACCAGGGCCACGGGCTTGGGCAGCGGCACGCGGCCCCGGCGCGGTGGGCCGGGCGGGCGCACGGGCGCTTCGGGCGCCGGTGCCGCCGGCAGCGCATCGCTGAACGTGAGCCGCGGCCGCGCCACGTAGCGCTCCGCCCGAATGTCGAACCCGCGGGCGTGCACCTCAAACGATTCCATGAGCGGGGCCACAAACTTCTGGAAGTAGCTTTCTTCCACGTTACGGGGCACTACAATAAATTTCTTCTTCAGAAAAGGCAGCAGCTTGCGCCCGTCCACCTCGGTACGGAACGAATACAGTAAGTCGCCCAGCAGCAGCCAGGCCGGCTGCATACATACCAGCAGCGCGTCTTTATACTGAAAGTCGAGACGCTGATTCTGGTACTGAATGGTGGGGAAGTAGTGCGTGCCCTCCTCGTTGCGGCGGAAGTGGAAGAGGATGGATGCCTTGGCCGGCGCCAGACCGATTTCTTTCCACGTTGGCTCGCCGTCGCGGCCCATAATGAACACGCGCTTGCCTGCCAGCCGGGCCAGCAGCGCGGCCATGCGCGTTTGCACGTGCCGGGCAATCACTTCCTGAAGCGGCTTATCGCCCTTTTCGGCGTTGTAGGTCTTCAGGAAGAATTCGGCCGTGGTAATCTTACGGGGCCAGAATTCTTTGACCACCGCCTCCTGCTGTATCTGGTCGCACAGCTCCACGAGCTCGAAGTCAGTGTCGTCGAGGCCCTCCCCGAACTCGTGCACATTTTTGCCCGAAACCGTTTGGTGCAGCAGCGTCAGCTGGCCCCTGGGTCCCAGCTGCACCACGTAGGCCGCGAACAGGTGGCCGAGGAACTCATGCTCGAAGAGCGAGTAAACAATCTGAAACGGTTCTGAGGTTGATACTTTCATGGCCGGACACGCGTAAAGCGCAAGGTAGGGCCGAAAGTGGAAACGGACACGGTGGCGCTTTGCCGCTAAAAGACGGGCCAGGTCGTTATGGCCCCAGGCACAAAGGGCTGCCCGGCGGAATTATAGATTCTCGCGCAGGTCCAGCCTGCTCGCATTCAATGCCGGACGAATGCTGACAGCCAGGGTGATAATGATGATAGAAGCACAGGTAAAAACCAGGTCCGAGAGCTGCATTTTTACCGGGTAGGCATCCACCACACTAGTGGCCATGCCCATGCTCACAAAGCCAAAGTATTGTTGGAGCCAGCACAGCGTCACGCCTACTACCAGCCCCACCGTGGCCCCGACAAACGCCACGATGGCGCCCACCAGCAGAAACGTGTGCCGCACCGTTTTCTGGGTTGCGCCCATGGCCAGCAGCACCGAAATATCTTTTTTCTTGTCGATGACAAGCATCGACAAGGAGAAGAAAATATTGAGCGAGGCAATGAGTAGAATGAGGGTGAAGGTGATGAACACGAACAGCTTCTCCACCTTAATGGCCTTGAACAGGCTAACGTGCTGCTCGTCCGAATCCTGCACTTTAAAGTCCGGCCCCAGTTGCTCGCGCAGCTGGGTTTTTACCTGTTCGATTTCGAAGCTGGCGCCCACTTTCACGTACAGCGCCGTGCGGCGCGTGGTGTAGCCCAACAGGCGCTGGGCAAAGCTGATGGGCACGAAAATGTAGCTGTCGTCGATGTGCTGCTCGATGAGAAAAACGCCGCCAGCAATCAGGTTTTGCTCGTTGAACGCGTTTTCGGGGTTCATACTGAGCGTTTTTTTGCCCGGTGTGTTGCGCGGATACAGCAGGCGCATGGGCGAGAGACGGTTGTTGAGCGTAATGCTGAGCTCGTGCTGCACCCCGGCGCCAATGAGGGCCACCTCC
>JAYSZD010000261.1:0-1941 GCA_043738185.1 Hymenobacter sp.
TCCGCAACGCGTCGCTCTTTTAATTAAATAGTGTTTAATAAAAACATAAATAAAATATTATATATTTATAATAATAACATTGACTTCGTGAAAGCCTTACATTCACCATTCTCGGTATGCGCCATTTTTCGATTGCCACACTGGTCCTTGCCGTAAGCCTGGCGGCCTGCGGCAACGCTGCTTCCGATGCCAACACGGTGGCGAATGGCCGCTCCCAAACCGTTACTCAAATGGCAAACCCCAACGCCAAAGCGGACAGACCCGACGAACAGGCCCAGGCGCCTAAAACCGGCCAGTACCGCCTGTTGGGCGTGTTAGACCCGGATTTCAACAATATGGTGGCTTTCGCGTTGAAGGTGCCGCGCGGTTGGCAGGTGAACCAGTCATTCAAGCGCACTTGGGATGGGGCCGTGCCCAATGCGCAGATTTACGTCAGTTTCCGCTCGCCCGATGAAAGTCAACGAACTGATTATTTGCCACTAAACGGCTACCAATACAGCGACGGGCCCGGTCCGCAAAGCCTGCGCCAGCAAAAGCGGCAAATGGGCATGGACCCACGCATGGTCCCCAACGAGTTGGCCCCGATGCCGGCGCCGGCCTACATGTAACGCATACTGTTGCCCCAGTTAGCGCAAAACGGCGTGCAACTGCGCGACGTTGGCAACGAGCGGAGCACGCCCCCACACCCCAGCAAAACCAACCCCAGAATGATGGAATCAAGCGCCTCGGTGGATGGCGTGCTGCCCAACGGCCACAAAGTGCGCGTGGAGGGCCGGATGACGTTAGGGCAAATGCAAAATAATGGGGATGTGTTTTACAACTGGGCGGTCGTGCCATCCATCACCCAAACCAGCGGCGACCTCGCTGCCACCTACGCGCATACCAAAACGGCCCAGGAATCCATTACCATGAACCCTGCCTGGCAAAGGAAAAACGATGAACTGATGAGCAAGGGCTACCAGGCCAATTCGGAAGCCAGCCGCCGAAGTCACGAAGCGACGATGGGTGATATTGCCGCCATTACGGCCGCCAGCACTACCGCCGGCACTACCGCCCACAACCAGCGCATGGGCGACATTGCCACCCAAGGCGCGGCCAACACCACCCGGTACAACGGCCGCATGGCCGATATGGACAAAAACATGGCCGACTACCGTGCCAACGAGGCCAGCAAAGACGGCCAGCACACGGCCTATGTCGACAATGTAATTCGCAACGAAACCAAATACGAAAACCCGGGCACCGGCGAGCGGGTGAAGCTGGATAATCGTTACGGCCACGCCTACACCGACGGAAAAGATGCTTACTGCCAGAGTAATACGCCCATCCGGGCCAGCGATGTGAACTGGCAGAAACTGGCTACAGTATCGGTGAGCGACTATTGAGTAGATGGCGCTTTGTATCTGGCGATTTCCGGCGCCTGCCAGGGCTGAGGCCAATGTGGAATGCCACTCAGCAGATACCGGGGGGGCGCAACTTTTTGGGCGAAAAGCCGGTAAACTAATACAAAACCTTTCTTTTCACCTAAATCTCACCCGCTATGAGCTTGCATCAAGAAGAGGCTAACCTCGAAAACCAGAACCCACCCGTGGACCCTGCTTCACGAAATGGTGGCAAAAGCACGCAGGTGCAGAACGCCAACGACAATCAGGTGTCGCATCAGGGCAACACCACCGACGGCAATACAGCCGGCGAGGGCGTGCACAATATTCGCAACAATCCCCAGAACAACAAGCCCATGTCGGTGAACAAAGGCCCGATGAAAAAGGGCGCCGACAACAGCAAAGACCACTAGTAACGGATGCGCCTGTACTAGCAAAAGCCCCCGCCGGATTTGTCCGGCCTTATCCTTACCCAAAACTCAAACGCCCTTCCGGCCATGCGGCTGGAAGGGCGTTTTTGCGTGGTTGACTATCCGGTTTACCGTTTTTCAAGCGGGTT
>JAYSZD010000262.1:0-1940 GCA_043738185.1 Hymenobacter sp.
CTCGTAATAAGGCGTGCCGCCCAGCCGGCCAAACGTGTCGCGGTCGATGCCGATAACCATGTAAGCGTAGTAGCCCAGCAGCGACGACAGGTTGGAAACGAAGCTGTTGGGCGAAAAATCCAGCGGCGCCTGCGGCGAATAGTTGAAGTTGAAATTGCGGTCTACCACGCTGATGACGTTGGTTTCGTAGCCGGTACCGTACACCGGGCGCGTCGAAATCAGCCGCATGGTTGTGCTGTAAGTGCCGTTCTGGGGAATGGCGGTGATGCCGATGAAAACGCGCAGTCGAATCCGCTCCTCGGGCCGATAGGTGCCAGTGGTCCACGAGCGGTTGTTGAGAAACGTGCGAATGTCGTTCTGCATCTGCGTCACGATGGTCGGGTCGGTGATGGTGACGTTTTGGGTGGTCACCTGCACGTCGGCCAGCAGCTCCTGGGCCGAAGCAACAGGACCAGCGGCCAGAAACAGCGCCAGCAAGGGCAGCAACGCGAGAAGTTTTCGCATCATGGGGTTGGGTTCAGGTAGCGCAGCACCAGGCTGACCAGCCCGCGGGCCACATCGGCTTTGGACTGCAACTCAAAATTAACGATTTGACCGGCGGCGTCCGCCACGGTCACTTTGTTGGTATCGTGGCCGAAGCCCGCACCCGCGTCGCGCAGAGAATTCAGCACAATAAGGTCGAAATTCTTGCGGCGCAGCTTGTCCTGGGCGTGGGCCAGCTCGTTCGTAGTCTCCAACGCAAAACCAACGGCAAATTGTTCAGGGCGCTTGCCCTGGCCGAGCGTGGCGGCAATATCCACGTTCTTCACCAGTTCCAGGGTGAGCGTATTGCCCAATTTTTTGATTTTATCGACCGCCACCGTAGCCGGCCGGTAGTCGGCCACGGCCGCCGCAAACACCCACACATCGGCTGCTGCTGCTACAGCCGAAGCGGCCGCAAACATCTCGGCCGCCGTTTCAACGCGCACCGTACGGATGCGCGGGCTGGTGGGGTCGGGCAGGGTGCTGGGGCCGCTTATCAGCGTCACCTGCGCTCCTTCAGCCGCAAAAGCCTCGGCCAGCGCGTAGCCCATCTTACCGGTCGAACGGTTTCCGAGAAAGCGAACGGGGTCCAGCGGTTCGTAGGTGGGGCCGGCGGTAAGGAGAACGTGCACGTTTTATCTACTTAAAGTTTGTCGGTTCAACCAAAATAAGCGTCGAGTTCGAACAAGCACGCGAGACGGCCGTACTCACCCGGCGGTAATATCAGCAAAATAATGCCCCATTCCAGCCACAATTTCCTCGGGTTCCAGCATACGGCCGGGGCCGCTCAAGCCGCTGGCCAGCTCGCCACTGGGCGAATCAAACACGTGGTTTCCAAAGGAGCGCAGCCGGGCCAGATTCTGCGTCACGGCGGGGTGGGCAAACATGTCCACGTCCATGGCCGGAGCCAGAAAAACCGGACAGCGAGCCGATAAGTACACAGCACATAGCAAGTTAGGACACAGTCCATTGGCCAGCTGGCCGAGCGTGTTGGCGCTGGCCGGCGCAATCAGCAGCGCATCGGCCCAGAGGCCTAGCTCGACGTGGTTGTGCCATTCGCCGGCGGCGGCGTCCCGCAAAAAACTCGTGAGCACGGGCTTTTTGGAGAGCGTGCCGAGCGTGAGCGGCGTCACGAATGCCGCAGCGGCTTCGGTCAGAATGACTTGTACCTCGGCGCCGGCTTTGATGAGCAGGCGCGTGAGCGGGGCGGCTTTGTAGGCCGCAATGCTGGCGCTGACGCCCAGCACAATGCGGCGGCCGGCCAGGGAAGAAGGTGCGGGTTGCGGGTTGCTGATTTCAGGCATAGCCGGTTCAAGTCAAAAAAACGTCATGCTCCATCTGGCGTCCGCTTGCCGAAGCATCTCGCATGCAATAGTAAGTGAATTACTGGTGCGGCAGAGATGACTTCGGCAAGCGGA
>JAYSZD010000263.1:0-4733 GCA_043738185.1 Hymenobacter sp.
GGCAACAACCCGGCGGCGGCGGCCAACACCCTGCCCAACCGGGGCATAGACTACCCGGTGCTCCTCAGCCTGGATATCATGAGCGGCGACATCGTGATTGAAGGCCTGTCCCGGCCCGGTGCTCTGATTGAATTCTACATTCCGTCGCTCGACCCTACTCGTTTTGGGGAAGGCCGTACCTACCTGGCTGCCCGCACCGAAGGCTCGGGCGATGATGCTATCTCCGGCACGGGCGCTTACGGCCCCGCAGCCGTGAACACCCTGCTTCAGGGCCAGGATGCGGCCGCTAACCGCTTCCGCTTCACCCTGCCCTTTTCGACCCTGACGTCCAAGCAGCGGACCGACGTTCGAAATCTGGGCCTGACGGCCACGGCCACGCTCAACAACAGTACTTCGGAGTTTTCGGGCAACGTACCCTTCGCTGCCGACGTGGTGGCCACTATCACGGCCCAGGTGGCGGTAGTGGCGGCTACGACACCGGCGCAGTTTAACGTGAGTTTTACGAACATTGGCGCCAGCGCGGCCAATGGCGTGCTGGTAAACGTGCAGCTGCCGACTGGCCTCAACGTGACGAGCGTCACCGGGGGCGGCACCTACTCCAGCCTGACGGGCGTGGTGAGCTATCCAGCCATTACGTCCATTATACGGGAACAGGTGCTGAGCTCGACCATCACCTACTTGCAGCCGCTAAGCGGGGCCAGCGTAACAGCGACCGCCGCCGTGACCACAACTACCAGCCAAAACGGCCTGACCAACAACGATGCCCAGTCGGCAACTATTCAGACCAGCCCACAAAACTTCGACCTGTACACGACCTTGGACGGCCCCGCCAGCACCAGCGCGGGCCAGCCGGTAACCTACGCCGTCACCACCCAGAATCTCGGCATTGGCACGGCCCTGGGCGCCATTCAGACGGTGAGTGTGCCCACGGCGGCGGCCCTCACCAGCGTCTTTGTTTCCAATGGGGGCAGCTACGCCTTCAGCGGCGGCATCAGCACGTTCACGTTCGTGGTTCCGGCCTCCCTCGGGACGGGGCAGTTGGTCAACAATACATTCAGCTTTGTAGCACCGGCCTTCGCAAGCCCGGCCAACTCGCCGCTCAACACGCTCAATTTCACGGCCCTCATAACGCCCAATACCCTCATTACCGGCGACCAGGCGCCCGCCAATAACACGGCCCTGCTGAGCACCACCAACAACGTGGCCCCAACGGCCGAGGCCAACGTGTACACCACCATCAGCTCGGACGCAGTGGAAGGCAGCGCGACGGCCGGCGCGGCCGTTACCTATACCGTGGTGCAGGGCAACGCCGGTCCGCAGCCAGCCACGGCGGTTGGAACGAATGTCAGCCTCAACCCCAACCTGACGGCCACTGGTTTTTCAGTCGACGGCATCGCGGGTACCCAGCCGGGCGGCCCTGGCACGACCGTCAGCTTCGTGCTGCCGGGCGGCACGGCTACTTACAGCCCCGTTACGGGCCGGCTGGTGCTACCAAGCATAGCCACACAGCCCAGCGGCACCAGCACAACGTACGTGGTAATAGCCCCGGCTCCAGCTGATGGACTGGTAACCGTTACCAGCAGCGTGACAGCCACCACGGACGATATTATACCCGCCGACAACGTGGCCAGCACGCAGATTACCGTGAGCAATGCCCTCACCGCCGACCTGAGCATTACCATCGTGGGTCCTGCTGCCGCCACGGCATCCCAGCAGGTATTGTATACCCTTACCACCACGAACAACGGAGCCGGCCAGGCGCAAAATGTTGTCACAAGTGCCACTATTCCGGCCGGGCTGCCCGTTTCTGGAACAACTGCGGTGCGCATCAATGGTAATCTGCCCACCAGTGTTGGCTCCGGCGTTGCCACCTATGGCACCGGTGCCAGCGCGGCCACCTACAATGTAAACACGGGCCTGGTAAACATTCCGATTCCTACTGCTGTAGCCTTTGCCGGCAATTCGGTAGTGAGCACCGTGAGCTACCTTGCGCCAGTGAGCGACAACGACCTGGTAAACGTAGCTTATGTGCGCACTACCTCCCTCGATAATGTGCCGACCAACAATACCAGCCAGGTGGTAACCACGGTGCAGCCCCAAGCCGATGTGCAGGTGGTCATCAGCGGCCCGGCCACCAGCGTGGTGGGTGCGCCCGTTACGCTGGTCGTGACCACTACTAACATTGGTCCCTCTACGGTGCCAAACCAGACCATTACGGTGCAGCTGCCCAGCACGCTTAATACCATTGGTGGGGTTGAGGTGCGCGATAACGCGGGCAACTTGCTGCCCGGCACCCTCTACGACAACGTGACGGGGGTTGTAACTCTGCCGGCTATCGTGAACCAAACCAGCGGAGTATCCTCGGCCGTGCGGGCCACTATCTCATTCATCAGCCCGGCGGGCTCGGTGTTTTCGCCCAGTGTCACCACCAGCGTACCGGGCACGCTCGACCCCGACCTGGGCAATAACGAGTCCTCCATTAGCGTGAGTGTGAGTCCGGCCACGGCCACCCCGCGCCCCGACCTGAGCACGAGCTTCACCGCAGCCACCAGCACGTCGGCCACGGCCGGCCAGCCGGTGACCCTGGTAGTACAAACTGCCAATGCCGCTGGCAGCCCGGCCGCCACCGGCGTTACTCAGAATGTGATGCTGAACAGCGGGCTCACCACCACGGGCTTCACCGTGGGTGGCGTGAGCGGCACGCTCAACGTAACAACCGGCCTTATTCAGTTTGGTGCGGTGGCAACGTATAACCCAAAAACGGGCTTCCTGAGCATTTTCAAAGGCACTGTGAACGGCGGAACGTCGACCAACACCACCATTGTGCTCCCGGCGCCCGGCGCTAACCTGCTGTCGGTGACAGCAGCTGTGCAAGGCGACCAGAGCGATGCCGTGCCGGCAAACAACCGGGCGAATACCATTATCACCATCACACCCGTCGTGGACGTAAGAACCACGGTAACAGGCCCCGCCTCGGCGCCAATCGGCTCTACGGTAACATACTCGGTCGTAACGACCAATGCTTCGGTTTCCAATGCTACCAACGTGGTGCAAACCGTAACCCTGCCGGCTGGCGCAACCAACGTTATAATTTCGGGTGCCGGTACGCAGAGCGGCGATGTGGTTACATTCCCCACCATTAATAGCCTGGCGCAGGGTGCAAATGGCCTCATCACCAACAGCATCACGTTTACGGTGCCCAATACGACCCCGTCCATCCAGGTAACGGGTAATGTGACGGCCAACGGCGACAGTGCACCCGGCGGCAACAACACGTCCAACCAAGTAACTACTACCCTGCCCAACCGGCCGCCCGTTGCCTCCGATATGGTGAACGCGCTGACAGCACCCGATGGCAACACCGCCGTGACCAGGCTGCCCATTTCGCCCCTGCAGGCAACTGATACGGACGGCATCAATACTGTGGTGTCCTACACACTGGTTACCTTCCCCGACCCGGCCACGGTGGGTACCCTGTACGTAAATGGCAGCGCCGTGACAGCTGGACGCACCCTGACGGCCACCGAAGCCGGTCAGCTTTCCTTCACGCCACTTGTCGGCTACGTCGGCAACGTATTCTTCACCTACACGGCCACCGACAACGGCAACGGCACCCCTGCCAACGCGCTGAGCTCCAACGCGGCCCGCTACACTATTCAGGTGGGCCAGGATAACAACTCGTTCTACGCCGCTACGCCGCCCAAAGGCGGCGCCAACCAGTACCAGAACAACGACGTGCTGGCTTATGTGATTGACCCCAACGGCGCCCGGTACAACAGCAGCGGCCTCATCTACACCACCACTGGCGCTGGCGTGGTTGGTACCAGCAACGGCCTGGCTGCTTCCAGCACTAGTGCCGTGCTGGCCGCCAGCGGCAGCGGCCCCGCCAGCAACCCCACCAATGCCCTGCCCCCCGGCACGGCCCTGGACCCCGCAACGGGCCTCATCTTCGTGAGCAACCGCGCCCTGCTACCCAACGTCACTTCCGCCACCAGCTACTCGGTCAACGTCATCACCACCGACCTCTTCGGCGGTACCAATGTGGCCTTGGCCTCCTTCGTGATTGGAGCGCTTCCCCTGCCGGTGGAGCTGACGGTGTTCGCAGCCAAGGCCGTGCAGAACCGCGACGCGGCCCTGACCTGGACCACGGCCTCGGAACAGAACAACGACCACTTCGACGTGGAGCGCAGCTTTGACGGGCTGGCCTTCGCCAAAATCGGCCAGGTAGCCGGCCAGGGCAGCACCAGCAGCTTAACCGATTATCAATTCACTGATAAAGGCATTGGCACGCGGGCCGACGGTCAAGTGTACTACCGCCTGCGCCAGGTGGATGTTGATGGCACGGCCACCTATTCGCCCGTGCGCACGGTGGCCTTCACCAAAACGGCCGCCAGCCTCGTACTCAGTGCCTACCCCAACCCGGCCGGCGCCCAAACCACCCTGCTGCTCACCGGCCCAACCACGGCCACTTACCAGGTGAGCATCATTGACGCCACGGGCCGGCTCGTACAACAGGTGGAGACCAACAGTCTGAGCCATCCACTCGACTTGCATCACCTGGCCACCGGCTCCTACGCCCTGCTCGTGCGCGGCACCGCCGACGGCGTCGCCTTCAACGCGACCCTACGCCTGGTGAAGGAGTAGCCAGCCCGGTCCCCGACCAACGGGGGCTACTGATGAAAAAAAGTCCTTCCCTAATTGGGAAAGGACTTTTTTTTTGGCCAGTTATACCC
>JAYSZD010000264.1:0-4733 GCA_043738185.1 Hymenobacter sp.
CAACCGGGCCCGCGAGCAGGAATACGCCGAAACGCTGCTCAAGCGCCGCCGCTACCTGCGCGATATCAACTCGCGCAACGCCACGCTGCGCGGCTACACCGAGCGCAACGCCATCAACGCCCCCATCCAGGGCACGGCCGCCGACATCATCAAAGTGGCCATGATTAATATCTATCACTGGCTGCGCGAGGAGAAGCTCGGCACCAAGATGATACTGCAGGTGCACGACGAACTCGTGTTCGATGCCGTGGCCGAGGAAGTGGCCTACATCACGCCCAAAATCAAGGAGCTGATGACCACCGCCCTGCTACTGCCCCGCGGCGTGCCGCTGGAAGTGGAAGTGGGCAGCGGCCGCAACTGGCTACAGGCGCACTAGCAGTGCTACCTTCTTTATTACGACCTTTGGGCTGCTTCCAAATTAATCAGGAGGTGGCTCCTAATCCGATATTACTATGAAAGTCATTTTGGAAAATTTTGGTCCTATCAAGCGAGTAGAATTCGACCTGACGAAGGACCTGAACGTAATATTCGGAAAAAATAATATAGGCAAGTCGTATGCTATAACGGCTCTCTATATTATTCTTAAACATCTATTGGCTGAATTCGATGAATCAGGAAGCCCATTACAATACTCTTTCGGAAGACCAAGATATTACTCTCGTGGCGCAGTAGAATCAAGGGCCCAGCAGACACTCCTGTTAAAAATTTCAAATGAAGTTAGAGGTGCTTTTCGCAAAAAAAATGATTTGCAAGAATATGATTTATCAGAAAATATTTCGTCTGTTTTGCACGACGTATTTTCTTCATCTCTTCCAGAATTATTAAGCACTTCCTTTAATACATCATTTCAATCGGTTGAACAGTTAACAAATGGCCTTACCGAAAAGCCACTTGCCATTACGGTTGAAAGCAGTCATTTTTCCTTACTGTTTTCTGTTCTTGACAATACCATCAAGCTGGATAAAATAAAACTAAAGCATCCCATAATTGCCAAAAGAAGCAAAATCAACCTTAAGGCTACTATCAATGAACATAAAACCATAATTTATTTTAAGGTTCTACCAGGGAAAAAAAGTGAGCAAAATGATTATCTCATTGCAGACTTTGAAGCAATTTCTGAAACAATAAGAATATTTAGCACTGTATTCAGCAGGGAATTGCGCAAAGTAACCCGGGCAATATATTTTCTTCCAGCATCACGTTCTGGTCTTTACCAAGCGCTTAGCACGTTCGGAGCTCTATTTGCTGAATTATCTAAGAGCAGAAACTTTGTTACTAAGGGCATAAGTTTGCCCACTATCTCAGAACCAGTGGCAGACTACTTTCTGCGATTGTCAACGATGAAGCCTGACGCAGATGAAGGGGACGCTGCTATTATAGCTCGTAGTATTGAGCAAGAAATACTTCAAGGGGAGGTAGGTTTTGATGAACAGACGAAAAAACTGTTTTTCTTCCAAAACTCAATAAATATGCAGATGGACTTGTCATTTGCTTCCTCTATGATTTCAGAAATTGCGCCTATTGTGGCTTATTTCAAGTACATTTTACGTAGCGAATCAGTACCCGTAAGAGGAGTCGATAACAAAGGCAAACCCATTATTAAAAGGGTTAGGCGGCTGCCTGCTAGTCTTATATTCATCGAAGAGCCCGAGGCTCACTTACACCCTGAAGTGCAAGTGAAGCTCATGGAATTCTTTGCTCGCCTCACTAAGCACAATGTGAAAGTGGTGATGACTTCGCACAGCAACTACATGTTTAATAAACTTAGCAATTTATTGCTAACCAACGAATTAGAGCCAGATAAAGTGGGGTCATACCTCATGCGGGCTACGCTTGAGGGTAGCGTTATGGACGCGTTTGCCATGCGTGCCGAAGAGGAAGGAATTGCTGATGAGAATTTTGTGGATGTAGCAGAACAGCTCTACAACGAGCGGTTGCAGGCCTACGACAAAGCAGGGAACTAACGCGCCGCCCTTATGCCCCTCGTTGCTGCCCTCAAGAGCGACCCGCTCTTGGCACCCTTCCTCAAAGCGGCTTGCGCTGAGCGCGGCATGGCCGCTACCATCAGCCCGGCCATCGCGCCCGACGATATTGTTATTATCAGTCCTGACGCATACTACAACTCCGCTATTGGCCATGCCCGGCACGCCGAAGCAGATGGCAACCCGCCCAAATCGCCCGATTGCCTAGTGGTAGTGCGTTGCCAAGATGGTACGTTCAGCACGTTTGTAATTGAGTTGCGCGACATTCTGAATCAGCGCGGATTCACGGTAGCTGAAATTCAAGCCAAGTTCAATACCTGCCTGCACGATTTCATGGAGGGCGTACTGGGTGGGCATTTTAATCAATCTGATTACACCCTGAATAAAGTACGCCTTCTATTTGTGAGTGACCCTTACGGCAGGCAAACGCAACGAGTGCAGTACGGCCGAAGTCCCAAGATAGATTTGCTGTTGACCCTGCCTCCTTTCCGGTTCGATGGGCGACGTCTGGGCATCGAGCACCATCCAACTGACCCGTTAATTCGGCCTTGCTGATGGATGGAGCCTCGTATTTATCGTTGCAAATGCCCGAACGTATAGCCTGACTCACCTCCACGCAACTAAGTCCCAGCTATGCCCCCCGCCCCCCACACCACCACGCTCCAAAACGTAGCCCGCGGGCTGCTGGGCACCTTCATGGTCGTGGCCGGCACCGGGCACCTCACCTTTACGCGACAGGATTTTCAGGCGCAGGTGCCCGATTTTGTGCCGCTGGATAAGGATACCGTGGTGCTGCTATCGGGCGTGGTGGAAATCGGACTCGGCTTGGCGCTGCTGCTCCTAAAGGGCAGGAACCGGGTGCGGATGGGCCTGGGGCTGGCCGTGTTTTATGCCGCCGTATTCCCGGGCAATATCCATCAGTACACCCACCATCTTTCCGCCTTTGGGCTCGATACGGATGCTAAGCGGCTGGGGCGGCTGTTTTTCCAGCCCGTGCTGATAGGCGCGGCCCTGTGGAGCACCGGGGCCTGGCAAGCACTAAAAAAGAAATAGCATTCCCTGTTTTATGGACCAATCCACCCGACAAGGCATTGTCGCCGAGCTCATCAGCCTGCTCACCGAGGCCAACGCGCACGTCACGTTCGAGGACGCCTGCGCCGAC
This sequence comes from Hymenobacter sp., assembly GCA_043738185.1. Lineage (GTDB taxonomy): Bacteria > Bacteroidota > Bacteroidia > Cytophagales > Hymenobacteraceae > Hymenobacter. The sequence continues at coordinate 3,145 of JAYSZD010000264.1, forward strand.
CTCACGCCCGCAATCTGGAACCGGCGTGTGCCGGAGGCCCCGTACACCATCTGGCAATTGGTGGAGCACCTCCGCATTGCGCAGTGGGATATTGTGGAGTTTTCCCTCGGCGAAGCACACGAGTCGCCGGAATGGCCGGCCGGCTACTGGCCCGCTGCTGATGCTACCGCCGACGAACCGCAATGGCAGGCCACGCTGGACCACATCCAAGCCGACCGCCAGCGCTTCATCGACTTGCTGCACGACGAGAAGACCGACCTGCTGGCCACTATTCCGCACGGCGCGGGCCAGACCATTCTGCGCGAGGCCATGCTCATTGCCGACCACAACGCCTACCACACCGGCGAAATCATCCTGTTGCGCCGGCTGCTGAAAGACTGGGAATAAGGACATACATCAAACGCAAAAGAGCCCGGCACGTCAGACGCGCCGGGCTCTTTTGTGTCTATTGGAAGACTACTTCTTCTGCGTGACTTTGGTCTTGCCGGAAACCTTGTCTTTCACTTCGGTTTCGTTCTTTTTCTCGTCGCGCTTGGTAGCGGGGTCGGTGTGCTTGGGGGTGGTGACGGGCGTGGCCATAGCAGGAATTCGTGATTGGTGGAACAATGCCCTCTTATACGCCTGACCCAAACTAGTGGCCATAAAATTGTCACGGAAGCCGAAAACCGACGGTCGGCCATGGTGCCGCCCACGGCTGTATTTCCCCAGTACACGTGCGTAATCAGCCAGGGTCAAAAGTCATCAAAAAAATTAGTCATGCATAACAGTTTTTCTTTGATATGCCAGTATATCCTTTGAAATTGCCAACCTATTCAGGAGCATTTTTTGCAAAATTTCTAGCAAGCTGGCCACTTGCCGCAGATTTTATCAAAAAAAGCAGCTCTGAACGACCATTCTTTCATCCATTCCAATCCCACCCATGAAAAAAATCCTACTGCTTTTCGGCCTCGTGCTGACTGCCGCCGCTACTGCCCAGGCCCAGGCGCTGCCCGACCGCTACCGCGGCAACATCACCAGCAGCGTGACCACGACGACCGGCGTAGCCTTCAGCACCAACATTCCGCAGGTGAGCACCACCAACGTGCTGGGGTATAAGCTCGCCAATGAGCAGACCTACGGGAACGTGCGCACCACCCTGCGCATGGACATCTACCAGCCCCAGGGCGATACGCTTTCCAAGCGGCCGGTCATCATTTTCTGCTTCGGCGGGGGCTTCGTGAACGGCAGCCGCACCGACGCCGATATGGTGGCGCTGGCCCGTTCCTTTGCCCAGCGCGGCTTCGTGACGGCCAGCATCGACTACCGCCTGGGCATGAACCTGACAGACCCCGAAAAAGCCAAGCGCGCCGTATACCGCGCCTTGCAGGACGGCCGCTCGGCGGTGCGCTTCTTCCGCAACAACGCCCGTACTTACCGCGTCGACCCCAACCAGGTGTTTATCTCGGGCCATAGCGCCGGAGCGTTTATCGCCTGCAACAACGCCTATGTTGACCGCGAGACGGAGCGGCCCGCCGCCACCTTCGCCGTGAATGGCCTGGCCGACCTGGGCGCGCTCGATGCCATCGGCGACAACCGCACCGATGCCCAGG
>JAYSZD010000265.1:0-1937 GCA_043738185.1 Hymenobacter sp.
CTCCATGACAGGCATGATGCAGAACATGCCGGCTTCGGCAACCAACGAGGACCTGAGCTTCAACCAGCTGATGACCGTGCACCACCAGAGCGCCGTGGATATGGCCCAGGCCGTAATAGACCACGGCCAGGACGCCCAAATCAAAGAGCTAGCCCGGAAGATGGTGACCCAGCAGCAGCAGGAAATCCAGCAGCTCAAAGCCTGGCGGGCCAAAAACGCGCCGTCCGAAGCCGTGAGTACCGCCTATCTCTGCCCCATGAATTGCGAAGGCAGCGCCAGCACCAAGCCCGGCGACTGCCCCGTGTGCGGCATGGCCCTGGTGAAAAAGTCGTAGCCACCGCTAGCGGATTTTAAGCCGCTGCAAAGGCCCCCCCGCCAGCCCCGACCCGCTCACGGCGGCCATCCCCTTACCTGAGTATATGAAGCATTTTGGAGTGATATGGCTGGTGGGTTGGCTCACGCTGCTGGCCTTGCTGCTGAGCGGGAAGCCGGCGCGCGCGCAAACCGCCGTCGTCAGCCTCGACACCGCCGAGGCCCTGACGCTGCGCCGCCATCCGCGCCTGCGGCAATCGGAGCAGGAAATTGCGGAGCAGCGGGCCCTTAAGCGGGGTTCCTTCGCGCCGGCCAATCCGGATTTTCTGTTTTCGGCGCCGACGGGCGAAATGTGGGCGCCCGGTATGGTGCAAACCATCGACCTGCCGAACGTGTACCGACGGCAGGCCCAGGTGGCGCAGGCCGGCATTGGTCTGGCGGAACGCAACCGCGAGGTGAGCCGGGCCAGCGTGCTGCGCGACACCCGCCTGGCCTATCTCAACCTGCAATTTGCCGAAGCCCAGGTACGGCAGCTCACCTACCAGGACAGCCTGTTCCAAGCGTTGCGGGTGGCCACCGAGCGGCTGTTCGCGGCTGGCGAAGTGACTTCGCTGCAACGCATCAGCACCGACGCCGAAGCCCGGCAGATAAACGTGCTGCTGCAACAGGCCACCGAGGACCAGCGTGCCGCCCAGCGCCGCCTGGGCCTGCTGCTGGGCCGGCCCACCGCCCCGCTCGCTACCAGCACCGACCTGCGCCAAAGCGGCCCCGTGCTGGCCCAAACCGGCGCGGCCCTGCTCAACGGCTTGCCCGACAACGACAGCAGCGCCCTGCTGCGCAGCCCCGCCCTGGCCTACGCCACCCAAAACGTAGCGCTGAGCCAGTCGGGCATCAGCCTGGTGCGGGCCCGGCGCACGCCAGCCCTCACGCTGGGCTACCAGAATCAGGCGTTGGAAGGTTCCGCGTTGCGCTACCGCTTTCAGTTTGGCGTGGCGGTGCCGGTTTGGTTCTGGACCTACCGGGCGCAGCTGCAGGCGGCCACGGCCCGCACCCAGGCGGCCGGCTATCAGCTGCAAAGCCAGCGCCTGGAGCTGGGCAGCCAGTACCAGCAGGCCCTGGCCGATACGCGCAAGTTTTCCGCTTCGCTGAGCTACTACGAGCAGACGGGGATGCCGCAGTCGGCAGCCATTATCAGCCAGTCGCAGCGGTTGTTTCGGGCCGGCGAAATCAGCTACCTCGTGCTGATTCAGAGTTTGAATCAGGCTTTCACCATTCAGAACACCTACCTGACCACCATTCGCGGCTACCGGCAGGCCCTTATCGAACTTAACTATCTGCGGGGTGAATAATATGAAGCAACTCCTGATTTTGCTCCTGGGCCTGCTGCTGAGCAGCCCGGCCCGCGCCCACGGTGGCGAGGACCACGGCGAGAGCGCCGCGGCTGGCACGGCGGCGGGTGCCAGCACCTTTTCGGTGGCGGCGCTGTCGGGCACTTTTGAGGTGCTGCTCCGCTACGCGCCGCTGGAAGGTGGCCAGCCTGCTCACCTGCAGCTTTTTCTGTCCGATTTCGCCACCAATGCCCCCATCAAAGGCGCTCAGCTCACCCTCACCAATCCGGAAGATGC
>JAYSZD010000266.1:0-4720 GCA_043738185.1 Hymenobacter sp.
GTCGGAGCGGCCCAGGTACTCGATGTCGCCGCTCTTGAGCCACTCTTCGAATGTGGCGCGGGGCACGCCCACGCCACCGGCCTCGTCGAGCCCGCCCAGGAGCTGCACGCGCGTGCCCGGCACAGCCTCCCGGATGATTTTGGCGGCTTCGAAGTACTCCACCACGCCCTTCTCATAGAGCACCCGCGCCACCATCAGGAACACAAACGGCGTTTGGCGGACGAACTGCGGAGCGGGCCGAAACTTACTGGTATCCACACCGGAGCCGGGCAGCAAATCGGTGATTTCGCGCTTCACCAGGCCGTTTTCCAGGAAGAGCTGCCGGTCGTCGCCGTTCTGAAAAAACACTTTGTGCGGAAACCGGAACGCCAACCGATACAGCCCCAGCGCCACCTTGCTCACGAAGTTTTTGATGATAAACACCGTGCCCAGGCCGCTCACGTTGTTGATGCTGGGCACGCCGGCCAGCCGGGCCGCGAGGCTGCCGTAAATGTTGGGCTTGATGGTGTAGTGCAGCACCACATCGGGTTTTTCGCGCTTGTAAATCTGGTAGAAGCGCAGCGTGAGGGCGGCATCCTTCACCGGGTTGGTGCCCTTGTTTTCCATCAGAATGGGCACGAAGCGACAGCCGAGCTCGGTTTCCAGGCGCTGGGAGTAGTCGTCGGGCGGGGCAATGGCCAGCACTTCGTGGCCGGCCGCCTGCAGGGCCCGCACAAGGCTGGCGCGGAAATTCCAAATATTCCAGCTGGTGTTGATGACGAGGGCGACGCGCAAAACGGGGAGGTGGTGAGTGGTGAAATGGTGTGTTCAGGGGCAAAGGTCGGCCTTACGGATTTTATTTGAACCTGTTCAAAAGAGGAAACGCTGTTTCATCACTTTACTATTTCATTGATTGCGCCGGTACTTTGTGGCCCGATTATGTGTTGTGATGGCTATGAAGCTTCGTATTTTTTCTACTTTCCTGTGTTTACCGTTTCTGCCCGCGCTTGCCTGCGCCGGGCCGCCGGTGGTGCCGGGCCAGCTGCTCTACCAGAAAAACTGCCAGCGCTGCCACGGTGCCAACGGCAAAAAAGGCGCTAACGGCGCCCACGACCTCACCAAGAGCAACCTCAACGCCTTCGGCCGCACCTATCTGGTCACGAAAGGCATGGGCAAGATGCCCGCCTTCGGCAAGCAGCTCACGCCGCAGCAGATTCAGGAAGTGGTGGCCTATTCGCTCACGCTGAAGTAGCGCGGCCCGCCACATGCAACAAGCCCCCGCTCCGGTACGCTGGAGCGGGGGCTTGCTTTGAAAGGAATGAGTGGTTGGACCCAATGGCTGGCGCGCGTCTGTGACGCGCTGCCGACTGGGTTCGAGTCTTAGACTCGCCGGCGAAGGAGCTGCCAGCCGGCGCACGCGGGGCGTCTGGAGACGCCCGGCCAGTCGGCAGCGCGTCACAGACGCGCGCCAGCACTGCCTGACAACTTGTGTACGGCTAGTGCAGCACCACGCGCTTGGTGAGCGAGGTGGCCCCGGCCGTCAGGCGGAGCGAGTACACGCCCGCGCCCAGACCCTCGGCCAGTACGTCGAAGCGGGTGCCGCTGGTGCTCAGGCTGGCCGACTGCCGGCGCACTACCTGCCCCAGGCTGTTGAGCAGCGTGGCCTCCACGGTGCGGGCGCCGGCGATGGCCGGCAGACTCACCGTGAAGCGGCCCGTGGCGGGGTTGGGGTACACGCTCACTTGTTCGGCCTTCACGCCGGTGGCCGAGGACAGGACTGCGCTGTTGCCGAAGCTCAGCGTGAAGCGCTCCAGCAGCAGGGCCTGCGCCTGCGCGGCCGTCACGCTGAAGCTATACGTGGTGCCGCCGGCCAGCCGGATGGTCTGGCCCGTGGCGGCGTCGCTGAGGTAGGCGTCGAGCCCGGCGGGCATGTTCTTCAGCGAGGCGGCGCTCAGGGTGTAGGGGCCGGCGGCGGGCACGCCCACGGCCAGCGCGATGCGCGTGGCGGCCGTGAAGGCCGGCCGGCCATCGATGCTCAGCGCCTCGCCGGTGGCCAGGCGGCTGCTCAGGTTCAGGCCCGTGGAGTTGGACAGCTTCCAGGCGTCGTAGCGGCCGTCGAAGCCGGCCGTGGCCTGGGGGTCGGCGTACACGAAGAGCTTGTCTTCGGGGCCGGTGGCGCCGCGCAGGGCCAGGCCCACGGTGGGCTGGGTGCCGGCCGTGCCGCGCTGCATCGTTACCTGCGGGCCGAAGTCGGTGAGGCGCTGCTCGTCGCGGAAGCGGACCTCGCCGCTGGTCTCGTTGGCGCTCACGCGCACGAAAAAGCCCTGGCCGGCGGCGATGAGCGGGTTTTGCTCCCCGCCTTCGAAACCGGCCACGAACGAGCGGTAGGTGCTGGTGTAGGGGCCGCTGCTTTGCACCACGTAAAAGCTCCGGTCCAGGCCGGGCACGTTGGTGGCCTCCCCCAGGCCCAACAGCTGCGAGCCGTCAATCGGGGCGGGGTAGGGGTTGCCCACCAGGGCCCAGCCGGCGGCGGGGTTCTCGCCCACGCGGCTCACGGGCACGTCGTAGTCGCCGGTGTTGAGGGTGCCGGTGAAGGCCACTTTTTCGGTGCCCTTGATTTGCACGGCGTAGCCGCGGCCCACGGCCAGCGGGGCGTCCGGGCCGGCCGGCACCACGAAGCCCCGGTCGAAGGGCGCGTAGGTGCTGGTCATGGTCACGCGGCTTTGGTCGTAGCCGAACACGGTGGGGAAGGGCGTGATTTTGCCCGGCGTGGCCGAGGCGTTGTAGGCGCGGGCCTGGCTCACTTCGGGCGCGAAGCCGGCCGTGGCCAGGTCGGCCACCGTGGCGCCCGACACCGGGGCGCTGTAGTGGCGGTAGCCCAGGCCGGGGTTTTCGGTGCTCAGGTGGCGCTGCATGGTGGCCGTGCGGCCCTGCACGCGGCCCGTGCTTTCGTTCACGACCAGGGCCGTGCCGCTGGCGTCGGAGAGCAGCGTCAGGGCGTTGCCGGCCAGCACCAGGTTGCCGGTGCTGCTCAGCCGCAGGGTTTGCGTAATGCTGGTGGGTGCGGTCAGGGCCACGTTGCCGGGCACGGTGATGCTCAGGTTGCGCACCTGGCCGGGCAGGCCCGAACCGGTGGCGTCGCTGCCGTTGTACACGTAGCTGGCATCGGAGGAGAACGAGCGGCCGCCCGTCACGCGCACCGTGCCGATGTTGCCCTGCGGGTCGCCCACAGCCAGGATGCCGCGGGGCCGGCAAATGGCCAGCGTGCCGCCGGCCGCCAGCTCAAACGTGCCCGTGCCCGTAATAATGTTGCAGCCGTCGGCCAGCGTGCCCCCGTCCTGCACGGTCAGCGCGCCCGTCACTTCAATGTTGCCGGCCAGGGTGCCGTTGCCGTTCGGGCCGACGATGGTGATGTTGCGGTAGGTGCCGGGCGCGATGTCGCGGGTGTCGCTTATTAGCAGGTCACCTGTCGTGTTCAGCAGCACCGACACGTTGTCGCCAAAGACGTTGTTGCCAAAAAAGTTGGCCGTGGCTAGGTCGGGGCGGCCATCGGCATTGAAGTCGCCCACCGCCACGCTGACGGGAAAAGCGTAGGCCCCGTAGTTCACGGCCGCCGCGAAGCCGCCCCCGGCCTGGGCCAGCAGCACCGATACGTTGCCGCCATCGAGGTTGGCCGTGGCCAGGTCGGGGCGGCCGTCGGCGTTGAAGTCGCCCACCGCCACGCTGATGGAACCACTGCCGGCCTCGTAGTTCACGGCCGCCGCGAAGCCGCCCCCGGCCTGGGCCAGCAGCACCGACACGTTGTTGCCATCTCGGTTGGCCGTGGCCAGGTCGGGGCGGCCGTCGGCGTTGAAGTCGCCCACCGCCACGCTGAGGGGAAAAGCGTCGGCCCCGTAGTTCACGGCCGCCGCGAAGCCACCCCCAGCCTGGGCCAGCAGCACCGACACGTTGTTGCTAAAGCCGTTGGCCGTGGCCAGGTCGGGGCGGCCGTCGGCATTGAAGTCGCCCACCGCCACGCTGGCGGGATAATCGTCGGCCCCGTAGTTCACGGCCGCCGCAAATCCACCCCCGGCCTGGGCCAGCAACACCGATACGTTATTGCTACCGCCATTGGCCACGGCCAGGTCGGGACGGCCGTCGGCGTTGAAGTCGCCCACCGCCACGCTCCGGGGGCCGCCGCCGACCCCATATATAACTTCCGCCGCGAAGCCGCCCCCGGCCTGGGCTAGCAGCACCGATACGTTGGCACTAGGAGAGTTGGCCACGGCCAGGTCAGGGCGGCCGTCGGCGTTAAAGTCGCCCACAGCCACGCTAACCGGATTTCTGCCGACCTCGTAGTTCACGGCGGGGGCGAAGGTAGCAGCCTGTCCGAAGGCGGCCGGGGCCAGGCCCAGTCCCAGGGCCAGCAGGGCGATAAAAGAAAAGTAGTGTTTCAACATAAAGGGGGGGGAAAGGATGAAAGTGAAGAAGGCGTTTGCTGCCCGCTCGCCCCTAACTAGGTAGCGGGACGGGCGGCAGGCTAAAGGTAGAGCACACAGACACCATATTTTAGTATATAAAAGCTATTTCATTGCGGAAATCTATGAAAACCGGCGGGCGGCGGGTTTCCGGCGCGGCCCGCCCGTGGCCCCGCGTGCCAATCCCGTCGCCCGGCACCCCACGCCGGGTGCCCGGCGTAACAATCCCGTCGCCCGGCACGGCAGTTCCGTCGCCCGGCGCGGCATACCGGGCGCCCGGTATG
>JAYSZD010000267.1:0-4713 GCA_043738185.1 Hymenobacter sp.
ACCTTCACCTTCTACCGCATCAAGCTGAAATCGCCCGGCACGGTGAGAGCCGGCACCCCGGCCACGCACCGCGTGTCGGGCCGCAACGTGCGCTGGTACGCCGATGCGGCCCTAAAGCAGCCCGTAGCGGCCGGCAACACCCACCGCGCCACCCTCAGCAAAACCACCACCTTCTACCTCACCCAAAACTATTATCCCACCAGCGAAAGCCCCGTGGTGCCCATCACCATCCAAGTAACGGGCACGGCGTCCTGGCGACCGGCGCCCGTGCCGCCAATTCCGGCGCGCAAGCCCGCTCCATCGCAACCCAGTACCGCGCGGCGGCCGCCGGTGCCCATCGTGGCGCCCACGCTAGTGGTGCTGCCCACCGTGTTGTTCGGGCGGGGCACTGCGGAGCTGCTGCCCGCAGGCCTTCCGGCCCTAAGCCGCCTTGCCGCGGAGCTGCAGGCTCGTCCGCGCCTGCGCATAAGGGTAGCGGGACACACTGATAATGTCGGAGAGCCCGACAAAAATCAGGTGCTATCGGAGCAGCGGGCTGAAGCAGTGAAAGACTACCTGGTGAAAGCCAACATCGCACCGGAGCGCATCAGCACCGTGGGCTACGGCAACTCCCAGCCGCTGCACCCCTCGCCCGACGCTCGCAACCGCCGCGTAGAAGTGCAGCAAGTCCTGTAATCCTATCCTGGAGCAGCTCCCGAGTCAGTGGATAGAATTAAAAATCAGCAAATTAATAATAACCAGATTTTTAATTCAACCAGAAAGTGTACAGCAACCCCGAAACCGCTCTAGTAGTATGTTGCCCAGCGTAGAAAAGCCAGCCCACCGCCACTTTCTTATTCACAAGCCCTACGGCTACCTCAGCCAGTTTGTGGGCGAAGCCAAGAAGAAAAAACTGGGCGAATTTCATGATTTCCCAGCTGGCATCATGGCCATCGGCCGGCTTGATGAGGACAGCGAAGGCCTGCTCCTGCTCACCACCGACGGGCACATGAGCGAATACATCCGCAGCAAGAAAGTGGAAAAGGAGTACTACGCCCAGTTGGACGGGCTCATCGACGACGAAGCCCTGGCCCGCCTGCGAACCGGCGTGGAAATCGGCATTCACAACGTGCGCTACCAAACCAACCCGTGCACGGCGTTTCGGCTGGACTCCGCTCCCGCCTTCGCGCCCCGGTCCCGCAAAATTCGGGACGACCGGCACGGGCCCACCTCCTGGGTTTCCATCACCCTCACCGAAGGCAAATACCGCCAGCTCCGAAAAATGACCGCCGCCGTAGGGTTTCCCACCCTGCGCTTGGTACGGGTGCGGGTGGGCGGCGTGCTGCTGGGCGACATGCCGTCGGGCGCGGTGCTGGAAGTAGCTGACCTGGAAGGTTAAGACAGGGTTAATTTATGCTGCATGCATAACAAATTAACCGATTCTTCGTATATTTGCACAGGAATCAATCAATAGCCTGATTCGCCACATAATTATGAAAAAGACCACCGTTTTATCGTTTTCTTCCCTGTTGCTGCTGGGCAGCGTGAGCTACCTGGCTGCCAAAGTGGCCGACCTGGACCTGACCTTCTTCTTCCATGGCGACGACGACCAGCACTTGTACTGCTAACCTCTATTTTATTGATTATACCAGTGCAGAGAAGTTATTTTAGAAGAAAACCCGGCTCATTGGCCGGGTTTTTTGTTTTGAATCCGGTCATTACGACCGGTTGATACGGTTCGGCCCGGCTTTTGGAACTTTGGTCCACGAGCGTCGTAACCCGTTTGTTCCTTCTTTCACTGGTGGCGGTGCTTTTGGCACGAAAGCCCGTCGCTTCACTTCCTCTTTCCTGCCCATGAACCTCGATTCCCACCAAGCTCAGGTGAGCTACATTATTGGCCGCGACCTGGCCCGCAATTTCGCCCAGCAGGGCCTCGACCTGGACGTAGATACCCTGGCCGGCGCGCTAAAGGAAGGCCTGCAGGGCCTGCCCAGCCGCCTCACCCAGGAAGAAATGCAGGCCGCCATGCAGCAATTGCAAGAAACAATGGGCGGCGCCGATGACGACCAACCAGACCAAGACCCCAACGCCATGAATAACAACAAAGCCGAAGGCGAAGCCTTCCTCGCCCAAAACGCCAGCAAGTCGGGCGTGACCACCCTGCCTAGCGGTCTGCAATACGAAGTATTGACCCAGGGCACCGGCAAAAAGCCCTCGCTGGGCTCTTCCGTGACCACGCACTACCACGGCACCCTGATTAACGGCACCGTGTTCGACAGCAGCTATCAGCGCGGCCAGCCCGCTACCTTCCCCGTGAACGGCGTAATTGCCGGCTGGACAGAAGCCCTGCAGCTCATGCCCGAGGGCTCGAAGTACCGCCTATATATTCCTTCGGACCTGGCCTATGGCAAGCGGGGCGCCGGCCGCGACATTCCTGGCGATACGGCCCTAATTTTCGACGTGGAGCTGATTAAAGTAAACAACTAAAGCGACGTGGTGGTGAAAAATGGCTTTTCATCTTACACCACCACGCACCTAGTTGTGCCGCACTGGACCCACTCCAGCAGCACGTTGGCTTTTTCCGCGCCCATGAACGACTCTGAAGACCAGCCGCCTGCTGCCCCAATGCCCCCCGTGGCCCCGGAAGATTTTTCCGGGGCCGCTTTGGTTTCGGCCCCGCGCTACGAGGCCCCGACCGCGCCGCTGGAGCCGCCCGTACCCCTGCCCGACCTGGAGAGCAAAGACGGCCGGGTAGTGCTGACCAATACTACGCTGACGGTACGAAAAACCACCTTTCTGCTGCGGGAGCTGGAACGCGCCGAGCTCACGCCTGTGCGCTGGATACTGTGGTATCTGCTGGGCGGCATGGGGCTGGCTTCCGTCATGATTGCTTTTTTGCAAAACGGGCTGCGTACCGGTCCTGCCATGCTGGGCATGGCCCTCACAGCCCTGCTGCTCATCTACGGCCACCGCGGCACCAACCGCCTGCGCCTGCACCGGCTGGGGCGCGAAATGGTGAATTTTGCCCTGCCGGGCGATACCCGGCCCTGGCAGCGCCTGACGGCCGAAATCAACCGCCGCATCTTCCGCGTGCACGACCTCGCCGCGCGTGAGGCTGCCGCCCTGCTCGCCGCGGCTGATGAGGCCAGCCGCCAGGCAGCGCAGACGGCCGCAGACGCGGCAGCAGCGAAAGAATTACCCGAATAATAAATAACAGTGTAATTATTTACTGGTCAGGCGCCTGATTTTCCAGCAGGAAGCATCACTGCGTCTTTTCTAATGGTTGGCTGCTACCTTCGCGCGCTTTAAAATTCTTTGTTGCGCTTGGCGCGGCTCCTTATTGAACCAGTTCTATGGACTCTAAACATTCGCATACCGCCGTTTCGGGAGCGGGCTTGCTGATTGCGCTTGGCATTATCTACGGCGACATTGGCACGTCGCCGCTTTACGTGATGAAGGCCATCGTGCCGGGTCTGATTGACCCGTTGCTGGTGTATGGCGGTATTTCCTGCGTGCTCTGGACGCTCACGCTGCAAACGACGGTCAAGTACGTGCTGCTGACCCTGAACGCGGACAACAACGGGGAGGGCGGCATTTTCTCGCTTTTCGCGCTGGTGCGGCGCCGGGGGGCGTGGCTTTCGGCCGTGGCCATTATCGGCGGCGCGGCGCTGCTGGCCGATGGCGTGATTACGCCACCGATTTCGGTGTCGTCGGCCATTGAAGGCTTGCAGGCCGTGTACCCGAGCCTGCCCACCGTGCCCATTGTCATTGCCATTATCGTGGGGCTTTTCATGATGCAAAGCTTTGGTACCCAGATTGTCGGCAAAGCGTTCGGGCCCCTGATGGCGGTGTGGTTTACCATGCTGGCGGTGCTCGGAATTTCGGGTATTGTCATGCATCCGGAAATTCTGAAAGCCGTGAATCCGGCCTACGCTTATCGGTTGCTGGTGGAATATCCCGGCGGGTTCTGGTTGCTGGGGGCGGTATTTCTGTGCACCACCGGAGCTGAAGCGCTGTATTCGGACCTGGGCCACTGCGGCAAAGGCAACATTCGCATCAGCTGGATTTTTGTTAAAACTTGCCTGCTGCTCAATTACTTTGGCCAGGGCGGCTGGCTGATTGCGCACCAGGGCGAGCAGCTGGCCGGGCGCAACCCGTTCTATCAGCTCATGCCGTCCTGGTTTCTGCTGATTGGGGTGGGCATTGCCACCATTGCGGCCATCATTGCCTCGCAGGCGCTCATCACGGGCTCGTTTACGCTGGTGGCCGAGGCCATTCGCCTCAACATGTGGCCCAAGGTGAAGCTCAACTACCCCACCGACGTGAAAGGCCAGCTTTTTGTACCCAGCATGAACCGCCTGCTGCTCCTGGGTTGCGTGGGCGTGGTGCTGTACTTTGAAAAGTCGGAAAACATGGAAGCGGCCTACGGCCTGGCCATCACCCTGACCATGATGATGACCACGCTGCTGCTTACGGTGTGGCTGCGGTCCAAGCGCGTGGCCCTGCCGCTGGTTTATGGCTTTGCCATCGTGTATGGGCTGATTGAGGGCTCGTTTCTGGTGGCCAACCTCATCAAGTTTCCCCACGGAGGCTGGGTGTCGCTGGCCATCGGGGCGGCGCTGATGGGGGTGATGTACGTGTGGCTGAAGGCGTTTTACATCAAGCGCCGCCTCACCGAATTTGTGCGGCTGGAGCCCTACGTGGAGGCCCTCAAGCAGCTCAGCGACGACGAAT
>JAYSZD010000268.1:0-12899 GCA_043738185.1 Hymenobacter sp.
TTCCGTCAGAAGTGGCGCTCATCCATTAACCGGGCAGCAGAGGCAATGACCATTTTTGCTGTAATCTGCGCAGCAATGTTCCCGGTACTGCACATGGGACGTCCATGGTTGGCGTTCTGGGTATTCCCACTGCAAAACACCTATGGTTCGCTGTGGGCTAACTTTAATTCGCCGCTGCTCTGGGACGTATTTGCTATTTCGACCTATTTCACGGTGTCGCTGGTATTCTGGTACATCGGTCTGATTCCTGATTTTGCTACCATCCGGGACCGAGCCAAGGGTAGTATTGCTAAGTTCAGCTATTCGATGCTGAGCTTTGGCTGGAAAGGCTCGGCTAAGGCTTGGTCGCGCTACGAAACAGTTTCTCTGATTCTGGCCGGGGTTTCAACGCCGCTGGTGCTTTCGGTGCACACCATCGTATCGATGGACTTTGCCACATCGATTGTACCAGGCTGGCATACCACCATTTTCCCTCCCTACTTCGTGGCCGGCGCTATCTTCTCGGGTTTCGCGATGGTGCTCACGCTGATGCTGATTACCCGCGTGGTATTCCGCCTCGAAGACTACATCACTTTGGAACACATCGCCCTCATGAACAAAATCATGATGGTAACTGGCTCCATTGTAGGTGTGGCCTACATCACGGAGTTCTTCATTGCCTGGTACTCGCAGGTCGAATTCGAGCAGTACGCCTTTATCAACCGGGCAACCGGCCCTTACTGGTGGGCATACGCTGCGATGATGACATGCAACGTGATTACGCCGCAGCTGGTGTGGATTCGTCGCGTTCGATACAGCATTCCGCTGACCTTTGTGCTCTCTATTATCGTGAACATCGGCATGTGGTTCGAGCGCTTCGTGATTATTGTGACCTCGCTGCACCGCGATTACCTGCCGTCGAGCTGGGCCATGTTCTCGCCCTCCATTATCGATATCGGCCTGTACTTGGGCACACTGGGCTTGTTCTTCACGCTGTTCCTGCTCTTCGCCAAGTTCTTCCCTGTGATTAACATGGCTGAAGTAAAGACCATCCTGAAATACACGGTGGATAACGGTCCGACTTACAATCCTAAACGTGCTGCTCACGCGGCTCCTGCTCCTCAACCTGCCATTCACGGGGCTCCTGCTTCGGCACCAGTAAACTACAGTAAGCATGACTAAGCGCTATGCCCTCGGCATCTTCGAAGATGAAGACGTGCTGCTGCACGCCGTAGAAAATGTTCGCGCCGCCGGTGTGAAAATTCACGATGTGTTCTCGCCCTACCCCGTGCACGGAATCGACGATGCCCTCGGCATTGAGCGTTCGCGCCTCCCAATTGCGGCTTTCTTCTTTGGCATGACAGGCTTGGCCTTCGCGCTCTGGATGCAGATTTACATGTTAGGCTTCGATTGGCCGATGAACATTGGTGGTAAGCCGCATATCGCGCTGCCCGCATTCATCCCAGTTGCGTTCGAGCTGACAGTATTTTTCACCTGCCACGGCATGGCTATTACCTTTTTCACCATTACGGGGCTGTATCCGCGTTTTAAAGTGCCGGTAATGGACGTGCGGGCAACCGACGACAAGTTTGTAATAGCCATCGAACTGGACGAATCCAGCTCGCAATTACCCCAGTTGACCCAATTGCTGCGCGATAACGGCGCTTCGGAAGTCAACCAAAAAGAAATGACCACCAAATAATGAAGCATCCGCTGAACCTGAGCTTGCGCGTTTCGGCGCTGCTGCTGTCCGTAGGGCTGGCCTCTTCCTGTACGCCCCGTCCCGACGACCCCGGTCTCGAATACGCGCCGGAGATGTACGAATCAATTCCGTACGAGCCATTGAGGCAGTCGAATTTCAATAAAGTCAACGCTTTCGGTATCAATCAGCGCACGCCGCCAATTGCTACTGTTCCGGTTGGCAAGCTGGACTACTATAATCACATTCCCAAAGACAGTGTCGGGATTGCTGAGCGTACGTTGCGTAATCCTTTTGCTTATACCAAAGCTAATTTGGAAGAAGGTAAAGTGCTTTACACCCGTATTTGCTCACATTGCCACGGGGAAGACGGGGCTGGTAATGGCCCGGTGGGTGCTAAGTTTAAAGGGGTGCCTAACTACACGGCCGGCGCTTACAAAACAATGAATGACGGGCATATCTACCACGTCATCCAGTGGGGACGTAACCGTATGATGCCCCACGGTTCAATCGTGAACCCGGAAGAACGTTGGAAAATTGCGATGTACGTGCGCGTTTTGCAGCGCGGCGAAGGTCAGGATGGGTTGAGCAAACTCATCGCTAAAGGTCCGACCTCTACCGTAAACGATTCAACGGAAATGACTGACCGGGCCAATCAGGCTCCTGTCGGTCAAGCCCAGGCTGATAAGGGTTCCGCAACTCCCGGCCAAGGTGGAACCATCGCTCCCAACGGTTCCGGCGTCACTTATTTCTCCGGCAACAAATAACTATGGCAACTCTGACGCATCAAAATAGCGCCACGGCTGAACAGCTCGTTGTTACGGCCGGCGCCCGTAAGACTTTTATCACCATCATCGTTGCCGGTGTGGTGCTTCTTATCATTGGTCTGCTTGCCTCCATTTTCCATATTGGTGAAGGTGAGCATGCAGCCGCAGGTGAAGCCGCCGGCCACGCTGGTGCCGCTGCTGCGCACGGCGCCGAGCACCACGAAGGCAGCCCCGTTTGGCTCAAGCGCCTGTTGGTTAGCCTGTGGCACAGCAACGTGTTCTTCCTGGGTGTATCCACCATCGGTACCGTTTTCGTTGCTATCAACTACGTAGCGTATGCCGGGTGGTCCGTAATGATTAAGCGAATCGCGGAAGCCCTGAGTGCTTGGGTAATCCCGGGCGCTGCCATCATGCTGGTAGTTTTCCTGCTGGGGCGCCACGATATTTTCCATTGGACCCATGAGGGCATTATGGAAAAAGGCAGTGCCAACTACGATGCCATTATTGCGGGCAAAAGCGGGTTTCTGAACCTGCCGTTCTATCTCATTCGCACTATTGTTTATCTTGGTATCTGGGCATTTTTCAGCTGGAAACTTCGTCAGCTTTCGCTGGCCGAGGACCAGTTGGGCGGCACCGTTTGGTTTCACAAAAGCATTAATGCTTCGGCGCTGTTTTTGGTATTGTATGCCGTAACATCGTCTATGTCGGCTTGGGACTGGGTGATGTCGGTTGACCCCCACTGGTTCAGCACCATGTTCGGCTGGTACGTATTTGCTTCCTGGTGGGTATCGGGCATCGCGGCCATCGCACTTACCGCTATTTTTCTGAAACAAGCAGGCTACCTGCGGGCTTTAACATCCAACCACCTGCACGACCTGGGTAAGCTGATGTTCGGTTTCAGCATCTTTTGGACCTACGTATGGTTTTCGCAATTCATGCTGATTTGGTATGCAAACCTGCCTGAGGAAGCAGTTTACTTCAATCAGCGCCTCGGTGGTTTTGAAGGCCGATACACGGGCATGTTTTTCTTCAACTTGGTTATCAACTTCGTGTTTCCCTTCCTTGGGCTGATGACTCGCGATGCTAAGCGCCAGATGATTATTATGAAAATCGTTTGCATTGCCATCCTCATTGGGCATTGGTCTGACTTTTATTTGATGCTTATGCCGGGCACTTTGAAGGGTGAAAACGGGTTTCTTATCGAGATTGGAGTAGCGGCCATCTTCCTCGGCGCTTTCCTGATTTTGTTTACGCGCCGCTTGGCCTCTGCTTCTCTTGTTCCGGTTCATCACCCTTTCCTGGACGAGAGTGTTCACCACACTACTTAATTTTCTTAGAACGGATATTTTAGAACCCAGAACTCGGACTTTTCCTG
This sequence comes from Hymenobacter sp., assembly GCA_043738185.1. GTDB lineage: Bacteria > Bacteroidota > Bacteroidia > Cytophagales > Hymenobacteraceae > Hymenobacter. The sequence continues at coordinate 3,821 of JAYSZD010000268.1, forward strand.
TTTGAGCTTGTTGTCCGATTCTAAACTCTAAGCTCTCGACTCTAATATCTAAAAAATGACGGCTCTTACTATTTTGCTGGTGCTGGTGTTACTGCTGGCCGTTTTTGCCCTGCTGTTTCGCCTGCAAATTTTCACCTCTATTTTTTCGGGCACCTTCACTCGTGACATTGGCATGAGTAATAGCGTAAACGCTATTCTGATGCTGGTATTTCTGGTGTTCGGAGGAGCTTGGTTCGCTTATTCTTTTGTTGAGAATTTCAACAAAATGAATCCACCAATCGCTTCTATTCATGGGCATGAAATGGAGCGTATGTTTTGGATTACGATGACAGTAATTGGTGTTGCTTTTGCTATCACTCAAGCCTTGCTGTTCATTTATTCCTACAAATACCAGTACAAAGAAGGCCGGCGTGCTTACTTTTTCTCTCACAACAACAAAATCGAAGTAATCTGGACCGTGATTCCGGCTATCGTCATGGCCGCCCTGATTTTTGCCGGTTGGAAAGCTTGGACTCGTATTACTGGCCCTGCTCCCAAGGATTCTGTGGTAGTTGAAGTGATGGGCAAGCAGTTCAACTGGTTGGTGCGTTACCCCGGCCGTGATATGAAACTGGGCGTGGTTAACTACCGCATGATTGACGCGGTAAACGAGTTTGGTTTTGACCTGAGCGATAAGTCCGGACTTGATGACTTCACTACCAACGAAATTCACGTCCCTAAAGGCGTTCCGGTATTGATTAAGATTCGTTCGCGCGACGTATTGCACGCTGTTTACATGCCCCATTTCCGGGTGCAGATGTACGCCGTACCGGGTATGCCCACGCGCTTCTGGTTTACACCAACGATGACAACGGATGAGATGCGCGCCAAATTGGGCAACCCTGGCTTCAACTATGAACTGGCTTGCAATCAGATATGCGGTGGCAGCCACTTCGCCATGAAAGCTACGGTTATCGTTGACGAGCCAGATGATTATCAGAACTGGTACGCTGCGCAGGAGTCCTTTGCAAAGAAAAACCCTGAGGTGCTGGCAGCCCTCAAACAGAAGGCCGCTTCAACGGTTTCACAAGCAACAACTCCTGTCGAAACCAAAGAAGTGGCTCCTGCTCCTTTAGCGGTTTCCTACTAATCACAATTAACGGTATCCTTTTATGTCAGACATGGCAGCCAAACCCAATCTTTCCCCTGGCGTGCAAACGCAGGGCGGTATTGGTACCGCAGCAGTGCCCGCTATTGAGCACGGTGAACACCTGCATCACGATGAGCACGAGCATCATGACCAGCATTGGCTGTGGAAGTACGTCTTCAGCCAAGACCATAAGCAAATTGCCAAGCAGTTTCTGATTACGGGCATGCTCTGGGCCATCTTGGGTGGTTTGCTGTCGAGCCTGTTTCGGTTGCAGCTGGGCTGGCCTGAAGGCTCAATGGAATGGTTGAAGCCTTTCCTTGGCAAATGGATTGAGGCCGGAAAGCTTAACCCGGAATTCTACTTGGCGCTTGTAACTATGCACGGCACCATAATGGTGTTCTTCGTGCTTACGGCTGGTCTAAGCGGTACCTTTTCCAACTTCCTGATTCCATTGCAAGTTGGTGCCCGCGACATGGCTTCGGGCTTTATGAACATGCTGTCGTACTGGTTTTTCTTCCTGTCGAGCATCGTGATGCTGTCATCGCTGTTCATCGAAACCGGTCCCGCTTCTGCTGGATGGACAATTTACCCACCACTTAGCGCTTTGCCTCAGGCAATCCCTGGTTCAGGCTCCGGCATGACACTTTGGCTGGTAAGCATGGCCTTGTTTATTGTTTCCCAGCTTTTGGGTGGTGTGAACTATGTGACTACCGTCATCAACATGCGTACCCGTGGGATGAGTATGAGCAAATTGCCCCTCACAATTTGGGCATTTTTCCTCACCGCAATTCTAGGTATTCTTTCGTTTCCAGTACTGTTTTCGGCGGCCTTGTTGCTGATTTTTGACCGTTCTTTCGGTACGTCGTTCTTCCTGTCCGATATATACATTGCTGGTCAGGCACTCAGCAACCAGGGCGGCTCGCCTGTTTTGTTCCAGCATTTGTTCTGGTTCCTAGGTCACCCGGAGGTTTACATCGTGATTATGCCTGCAATGGGTATGGTATCGGAAGTACTGGCAACTAATGCACGCAAGCCTATTTTCGGCTACCGCGCTATGATTGGTTCCCTGATTGGCATTTCACTGCTCTCGTTCGTTGTGTGGGCTCACCATATGTTCGTTACAGGCATGAACCCCTTCCTCGGGTCGGTCTTTATGTTCCTGACGCTGATTATCGCTGTGCCTTCCGGGGTGAAAGTGTTCAACTGGTTGGCTACGCTGTGGCGCGGTAACATCCGTTTTACGGCCGCTATGTTGTTTTCTATTGGCTTCGTGTCGCTGTTTATTTCGGGTGGTTTGACGGGTATCATTCTTGGTAACGCTACACTCGATATTCAGATGCACAATACTTACTTTGTGGTAGCTCACTTCCACTTGGTAATGGGTAGTTCGGCCTTCTTTGGTCTGTTTGCCGGCGTGTATCACTGGTTCCCAAAAATGTTTGGGCGGATGATGGATGAGAAGTTGGGCTACATTCACTTTTGGTTGACTTTCGTTGGTGTTTACCTCGTGTTTATGCCCATGCACTACGTTGGCATAGCCGGTTTCCCCCGTCGTTACTACGCTTGGACTGGCTTCGATGCTTTCTCGCAGTTCGCTGACATGAACAAGTTTATCTCGATAGCAGCCATTATTGCCTTTCTTGGTCAGTTTATCTTCATCTTTAACTTCTTCTACAGCATTTACCGCGGCCGTCGGGCTACCCAGAACCCTTGGAACTCGACTACCCTGGAGTGGACGACGCCCGTCAATCCTGGGCACGGCAACTGGCCTGGTGAGATTCCGGCTGTTTACCGCTGGCCTTATGACTATAGCAAGCCGGGTTCCGATGTGGACTTTATTCCTCAGAACGTACCATATTCAAAAACTCAGTCTTCAAACTTGCCTTACGAGCAGGAGATAGCTGAATAATCCATTCAGTTAGCGAAGTCCCAAGACGGGCCGCCCAATCGGCGGCCCGTTTTTTTATGAGATTTTCGTATAATTTTAACGGAAACGAAAGACTAATGCCCAAGGATAATTGTTGGTAAGAAGGATGGATAATTCACATGTTAGCCCTGCGGTTAAGCGGTTTCGGTTCGTCGGTATTTTGACCGTTGTTGCGGTTTATCTACTTATTTTGGTGGGGGGCGTTGTGCGGAGTACCGGCAGCGGAATGGGTTGCCCGGACTGGCCCAAGTGCTTTGGGCAATGGATTCCCCCCACCGAAGCTAGACAGCTGCCTGCCAACTATAAAGAAGTATATACCGCGCAGCGAGTAGCCAAAAACAAGAAGCTGGCCCAGACCCTTGAGAAACTCGGATTTTCTCAGGTAGCCGGAGATATTTTTGCGCATCCTACTCAGTACATCGAAACGGACTTCAATCCAGTTAAAACCTGGATTGAGTACTTAAACCGTTTATTGGGCGCCCTCATTGGGGTGTTCGTTTTCCTGACGGTCGTTTTCGCGGTTCCTTACTGGCGCCGTGACCGTCCTGTTTTTTGGTTAGCATTTGGTTCGTTTCTGCTGACAGGTGTTCAGGGCTACTTGGGTTCATTGGTGGTTTCAACCAACCTGCTGCCCGTGATGGTGACAATACACATGGCATTGGCTCTGGTAATCGTGGCCATGTTGCTATATGCGGTTGACCGGGCACAATGGCAGATTGAGCAGGTTAAATTTGCCCAGATAGAAACTGCTGCCAGCGCAAGTTTGAAGTTGCAAACGCCTAATGCCAGTCTGCAATGGGGGCTGTTGGCCGCTCTAGCGCTTACGTTTTGGCAGATAATATTGGGTACGCAGGTTCGGGAGCAAGTTGACATGGTAGCCGACGCGACAGCGGGGCTAGGTCGGGATACTTGGGTGGCCCGGTTAGGAGCCGTTTTCAGTATACATCGCACGGTTTCGGCTGTGGTACTGCTGCTAAATATTTATGTTTGTTACGAGCTGGGGCAACTCGCCCGGCCCCGTCTGAGTCGTTTGGCGGTTTTGATACTGGGTATGGTTGGGCTGGAAATTCTGGCCGGCATCATCCTGGCTTATTTCGCATTGCCAGCCGTTGTCCAGCCCGTGCATTTGGTACTGGCTACCGTTTTGTTTGGGGCCCAATTCATCGCGGTGCTGGCGGTGGCACGGGCGCGGAAAACCCCGGAAACAATTGCACCTACAGATGCCCTCCATCGGGTTGTTGCGTAACTTTGCGGCCCCGTCGGGGTGAGGCTCACTACTCTGAGCCCCGCGATGATATTTTTACTTGTATTAATGGTCAAGGCCCGCGCCTATTTTCAGCTGCTCAAATTCCGGCTTTCGCTCACGGTGGCCTTTTCGAGCGCCATTGGCTATATGTTGGGGGCGCGGGATTTTAGCTGGGGGCAGGCCTTGCTGGTCATGCTGGGCGGCCTGCTTGTGACTGGCTCCGCGAACATCATCAACCAGATTCACGAGCGGGAGCTGGATAAGTTGATGACGCGTACTGCCCAGCGCCCCTTGCCGCTCGGAATTATTTCGCCGGCCGAGGGCTGGGTCTTTTGCGTGCTGTTGGGCGTGAGTGGGTTGGCTTTGCTGACATATTGCTTCAATCCGCTTACGGCTGCGCTCTCGTTGCTTTCGCTGATTTTGTACGGCTTTGTTTATACGCCTCTTAAAACCATTTCACCCGTTTGTGTGGCGGTGGGAGCTATTCCAGGCGGTTTGCCTCCGCTCATCGGTTGGGTGGCAGCCACCGGATATCTTGGCGTGGAAGCCTGGGTGCTCTTTGGTATTCAGTTTATGTGGCAGTTTCCGCACTTCTGGGCCATTGCCTGGGTAGCCGACGATGACTACAAACGGGCAGGATTTAAGATGCTTCCTTCGCCCGGCAACCGGGACATGCGCACGGCCTTCCAGATAATGACCTACACCTTGCTTCTGATTCCGTTGAGCCTGATGCCGCTGGTGTTCAAAATATCGGGCACTTGGTCGGCACTCGTAGCAGTGGTATGCGGCGTACTGTTTCTGTTGCTTACTGTGCAACTCATGCGTACACAGTCCCGCAAGGCGGCTCTGCGCATCATGTTTGCCTCCTTTCTCTATTTACCCATCGTACAAATTGCGCTGGTACTGGACAAAATGTAGTGGTTAATGGTTAATGATTAGTGGTGAATGCTGCTATCCAACCCAGAACGTTGTTCGCCACTAACCATCAATAACTAACTACATAAAAGTATGAATCCTTCCGAAACATTATCCGATAAGGAAGTGGGTCTAGGCTGGCACCCCAAGCGCGTGCTGCTCGTCCTGCTTATTTTCAGCATTGTTATGATGTTTGCTGCTTTCACCAGCGGCTACATCGTGCGGCGCGACGAGGGTAACTGGCGCGAATTTGACCTGCCTTTCTCCCTGCTTATCAATTCCATCATAATTGGCCTGAGCAGTGCCAGCCTGCAATGGGCTTATGCCTCAGCTCGTAAGGATGAAATCGGGCGGGTAAAAATTGGGATGATTATTACTTTGGGGTTAGGTTTGGCTTTCCTCGTGGGCCAGTATTTCAGCTTTGGCGATTTGGTGGCTGGTAACACTTATTTCGGCGGTGCCGATGCCAATCCTTCCGGTTCGTTCGTGTACGTGATAATGGGCGTGCATGCTTTTCACCTCGTTACCGGCCTGGTTTTTCTGGCCGTTGTTCTGAAGCGAGTCCTTAATTATCAGGTGCATTCGCGGGCCCTGCTCTCCATCGGAAATGCTACTTTGTACTGGCACTTCCTGGGCGGGCTTTGGCTGTACCTGTATTTGTTCTTACTTTTGAACCACTAAAACGACGTTACGCTGTCCGCTATGGCCCAACCCACCACTTTGCAGCCCCCCGCTGCCTCCGCTACTCAAGACGCTCCACGCACTGGCAACTGGGATGGCGGCAACGAACCATTCAAGGCGAGCTACGGCAAGCTGATGATGTGGTTCTTTCTGCTGTCTGACGCTTTCACCTTTGCTGCTTTTCTAACCACTTACGGCCTCATTCGTCACAAACACGAGGTGTTTACCGGGGCGGCGGAAAAATTCGTTTTCAGTACCCGCTGGTGGCCGGTCCCGGACAAAGTGTTTAATGCTTTCCCTGGACTGCATGGCATGGACGTGCCCCTGGGCTTCGTGGCTTTGATGACCATGATTCTGATTCTTAGCTCCGTGACGATGGTACTAGCTGTAGAAGCGGGCCACCGCATGGACAAGAACGATGTGCAAAAGTGGCTGTTGTGGACCATTCTGTTTGGCACTACCTTCCTACTGAGCCAGGCATGGGAGTGGAGCCACTTTATCCACGGTTCGGAGAAGGGTATGCTGATGGCCGATGGTAGCACGTTTTATGGGGCCAACCTAAAGATGAACGAGTATGGTCCGGTGCTTTTTGCCGACTTGTTTTTCTTCATTACCGGTTTCCATGGCACCCACGTTTTGTCGGGGGTATGCTTGCTCATTTGGTGCTTCATTGCCACTTCCAACGGCACATTCCACAAGCGGGGCCATTACGAAATGATTGAGAAAATCGGTCTGTACTGGCACTTTGTAGACTTGGTGTGGGTATTCGTCTTCACCTTCTTCTACCTCGTATAATTTGTCGTGTCAGGAAGCAGCCCCGCCCAAAGCAGTGCTGCTTCGCTTATTCCTAACGCTAGCGGCGCTGCGGGCTGATGAGGTTGTAATACCTTGCTTCCTGAAGCAGTGCTTTTAGACAACCAACATACAATTATGGCTGCTCACGCAACTGATGAAACCCTGCCGCAAGGGGAAATCGCCAAGCCAAACACCGCTTGGATTTGGAAAACGTTTTTTATTCTGGTCGGTATTACGGCAGTAGAGTTCGTGTTTGTGTTTCTCATGGAACCCAGCACGCTACGTAACAGCATCTTTATTGCCCTCACGATTCTGAAGGCTTTCTACATCGTAGCTGAGTTCATGCACCTCAAGCATGAAACCAAGGGCTTGATTTGGACCATTCTGATACCCGTTTCGCTGTTAGTATGGTTGCTGGTGGCTTTGATTACCGAAGGCTCGTACGTGGGCGAGGTACTGCAAAACATGTTTAAATAGCGGATGCGGCCCCGCCAAACACTGCTGCTGGGGTTGCTGCTATTGGTGCCGGTACTGGCTTTTCTATTTCTGTTTAGCTTCGGCAACAACCGTTACGCGCTGCCTACTTACCTGCCCGACCGTGTGGACTCAACACAGGTTGGCGGGGAGTGGCAGCGCGATACTGTTTTCCATCAAATCGCACCCTTCCAACTGCCTGCTGCGTCCGGGCGGGCCGTGAGCAGCGAAGAGCTTCGTAACGGACTGTACATCGCGCAATTTTATGGCGATGACGCTGCAAGTGCCCAGGTTTCCCGCCAGCTGCTGCGCGTGCAGGAGAAGTTTCGGCGCGAGCCTCGCGTGCGCTTGGTCACATTCGTGTTGCCCACTGAATCTGCCACGCAAGCCGCCTCGCTTAGCCGTTTGGCCGAGCTGTATGGTAGCATTGCCGGCAAATGGTTCTTTCTTACTGGCCCGGCCGATACCCTCCGGGGCCTCATGCTGGACGAGTTTCGCTTGACCTCTGACCCCAAGCGTTTGGCTGGGGCGGTTTACACGGCCAACATCCCCACGGGCCGGTTGTTATTGATTGACAATCAACGCCGGGTACGGGGCATTTACAACGGTACCGACGGACGCGAAATCGACCGCTTACTTACGGAAGTGACCGTGCAACTCTATGACTATGAACACCCCCACTAATACCAGTGCCTCTGCGGAGCAGTTACAGCCCCCTGTATTGGCACCGGGCGACTACACGCGCTATAAAATTATTCTGGGCACGCTGGGCGTGGTGGTGCCATTGCTGGTAGCAGTGCTGTTTTCCTTTCCTAAGCTGTTCCGCATTTCCGGTGTTGATGTATCCTTGCTGCCGGGCGTGAATGCCATATTGAACTCACTTACTGCTGTTTGCCTGGTGGCGGGCTACTACTTTATCCGTCAGAAGCAGGTGCTGCGCCACCGCGCCATGATGGGTACTGCGTTTGCGCTGGGCGGGCTTTTCCTGCTGTCGTACGTGGCCTACCATTCACAAGCTGACAGCGTGAAATTCGGCGGCGTGGGAGCAATTCGCTATGCTTACTTCTTCTTGCTGCTCACGCATATTGCGCTGGCCGTAGTAACGGTGGGCCTAGTGTTGTTTACGCTGTATTTTGCTTTAACGGGTCAATACACCAAGCATAGAGCCATTGCGCGGTGGACGTTCCCAATTTGGCTGTACGTGTCTGTGACCGGCGTTGCCGTTTACCTGATGATTTCGCCTTATTATACTTAGATTTAATAAAAGGTGAAGGCCCTGGTTAAACGGGAAACTTTGCCGCTGTCCTCGTGTTTTAATACCATGAAAAAGACCATATTTGCTTCCGCTTTTGCCCTTTTGCTGGGTGTGTTGCTGAGCTTGGCGCCCCTCGCGGCCAGTGCCCAGTGCGTCATGTGTAAGACGCAGGTAGAGTCGGCCCGTCAGGAGCGCGACGACTACGACGTGGCCGGCCTTAACAAAGGCATCGTGTACATGATGACCGTACCCTATATTCTGATGGGCGCCGTGGGCTATTTCTGGTATCGTCGCACGCATCCTAAGGCTGCCAAGAAATAGTAGCTGGCTCGCCTTCGGCGCTTCAGGCATGCTAAGGCTACCGAGGAGCGTTGCATCAAAGAAGAACAAATGCCGCCATTGGGCGGCATTTTTGTTAGGCGCGGGTTTTGCGGAAAGCCCAGACCCAGTAACCTCGAAGCATTTTCTGGGCGGTTGTTGGTCTGTTAATCGAATGGTGGCGGTTTAAGGTCTTACTTTGCCGGCAGAGCGGGCCTTGAAATCAACTGTTAGCCCACTTGCCCGAGCTATTATTGATAATTTCCTAAAGAAACAGAGTAGAAAAGGTGGTTCAACTTCCCGCGTGGCGTCGTTTGCCCTGGCTATTGCTGCTAGTGG
>JAYSZD010000269.1:0-4709 GCA_043738185.1 Hymenobacter sp.
TGTCGTTGCCCGCCACGGGCTGGCTGGTAGCCAAAGAGGGCAGCCGCAAGGTGGTGATGTGGGGCGTGGCGCTGTATGCCGCCGCCCTGGTAGCCACGGGCTGGGCCAGCAACCTGTACCAATTGATACCCTCCCTGGTGTTGTTGGGCGTGGGCGGCAACCTGACCAATATTTCGGTGAATACCCAGGCCGTGAGCGTGGAGCGGCTCTACAGGCACAAGCCCATCATGGCCTCGTTTCATGGGCTGTGGAGCTTGGCTGGGTTTGTAGGGGCCGCCGTGGGCTCGTTTATGATTGGCCACGCCGTGCCGCCGGGCGTGCACTTCCTACTCATTGGCTTGCTGATTGGGGCCGGGCTGGCGGTGAGTGCGGGCTACACCGTGCGCCAGGATGCGGCCGTGGACCCCGACCAGCCCATTTTTGTGAAGCCCGACCGGGAATTGCTGGGCCTGGGCGCCATTGCATTTTGCGCCCTCATTTGCGAGGGAGCGATGTTTGACTGGAGCGGCGTGTACTTCAAAAAGGTGATTCAGGCCGATAAAGACTGGGTGGGCGCGGGCTATGTGGCCTTCATGAGCACCATGGCCCTGGGCCGTTTCGGGGCTGATAAGCTGGCCGAACGGCTGGGCGCCCGGCGCGTCATTCAGCTCAGCGGGCTGCTCACCGCTACCGGCCTGCTCATTGCGGTGCTCCTGCCGATGCTGGGCACGGCGCTGTTTGGCTTTTTCCTGGTGGGGTTCGGCACGTCGGCGGTGGTGCCGCTGGTGTACAGCGCGGCCGGCCGCTCGACGCACATGTCGGCCGGCATGGCCCTGACTTCGGTTTCGACGATTGGCTTTCTGGGCTTTTTGCTGGGGCCGCCGGTTATTGGGTTGGTGGCGGGGGCTACCAGTTTGCAGGTGTCGTTTGCGCTGATTGCGGTGATGGGGCTGTGCGTATCGGCGGTGGCCAGCCGGGTGCGGGTGTAGGTTGGGTGCACAACGAACAAAAAAGAACGTCATGCTGAGCTTGCCGAAGCATCTCTACCAGGGAACTAACTCAATCGGTTGGGTTACTATTGCGGTAGAGATGCTTCGGCAAGCTCAGCATGACCGTTTTTATTGATTCTGACCCTAACCAAACCCATTCAAACATCCCATGGAAAAAACCCAATCCGCCACCAAATACATTTGGGAGGACATGCCCAAAGAACAGCTTTCGGACCAGCTTTCGCGGCGCCTCATCACGGGCAACGACATGATGCTGGCCCATGTGTACCTCAAGAAGGGCTGCGTGGTGCCCCTGCATCACCACATCAACGAGCAGATAACCTACATTCTGGAAGGTGCGCTGCGCTTCCACATCGGGGCAGAAGACGGCGAGGAAATCATCGTGCGGGCCGGCGAGGTGCTGCACATTCCGTCCAACGTGCCGCACACGGCCGAGGCGCTGGAAGACACCCTGGACGTGGACATTTTCAGTCCGCCCCGCCAGGACTGGTTGGATAAGTCCGACGATTACCTGCGCCAGAAATAGCCTTATGGACCTCGGACTACAAGGAAAAGTGGCCTTAGTGGCCGCGGCCAGCAAGGGCCTGGGCCGCGCCGTGGCCGAAGAGCTGGCCGCCGAAGGCGCCTCGCTGGTGCTCTGCGCCCGCGGCGACGGGGCATTGCAGGAAACCTGCGCGGCCATCGAAAAAGCCACCGGCGTACCCGTGCTCGGCGTGGCGGCCGATGTATCGAACCCCGCCGACGTGGCCCGCGTGGTGCGGGCGGCCCTGGACCGCTTCGGCCGCGTTGATGTGCTGGTGACCAACGCCGGTGGTCCGCCCGCCGGCACCTTCGACACGCTGAGCCGCGAAATGTGGGAATCGGCCACGCACCTGCTCCTCACCAGCGTGGTGGAGCTGACCCGCGCCGTGCTGCCCGGCATGAAGGAGCGGGGCTGGGGCCGGATTCTGAACGTAACCTCCATCGCGGCCAAGCAGCCGGTAGAAAACCTGCTGCTCTCGAACAGCCTGCGGGCGGCCGTGACCGGCATGGCGCGCACGCTGGCCAACGAGGTCGCGCCCTTCGGCGTCACCGTCAACAACATTCTGCCCGGCTACACCCGCACCGAGCGGGTGGTGACCCTGGCCGATGCCGTGGCCGCGCGCGACGGCATCTCGGCCGCCGATGCCACCGCCCGCTGGGAAGCCGAAATCCCCATGCGGCGCCTGGGCGAGCCCCGGGAATTTGCGGCGCTCGCGGCTTTTTTGTGTTCGGAGCGCGCCAGCTACATCACCGGGACCTCCATTGCCGTAGACGGGGGCTGGATTCGCTCGCTGCTCTAGCGGCGGGCCTACGACGCTCTAATTTTACCCATGTCCACCCCCGCAATTCCCGCCACGCCCGCCAATACCCTCGCCTACCGCCAGAAAATGCTCACGTTTGGCGGCGTACTGCTGGCCATGTTTCTCGGCGCGCTCGACCAAACCATTGTGTCCACCGCGCTGCCGCGCATCGTGGCCGATTTGGACGGGCTGGAGCGGTTTACGTGGGTAGCCACGGCGTATCTGGTGGCCAGCACGGCGCTGGTGCCCATTTATGGCAAGCTGGCCGACATGTATTCGCGGCGCACGATTGAGGTAGCGGCCGTCATTATTTTCCTCATCGGCTCGATGCTGTGCGGGCTGGCCGGTGAGTTTGGCCCGCTGCCGCTGCTGGGCGATGGCATGAACCAGCTGGTGATTTTCCGGGCCGTGCAGGGCCTGGGCGGCGCCGGGCTGTTTGCCATGGCCTTCATCATCATTGCCGACCTGTTTCCGCCCGCCGAGCGGGGGCGCTACCAGGGCTTTACGGGCGCGGTGTTCGGCACGTCGTCGGTGCTGGGGCCGTTTTTGGGGGGCTTTCTCACCGACAACGGCAGCAACCTGATTCCGGGCGTGGCGGGCTGGCGGCTGGTGTTCTACGTAAACCTGCCGCTGGGCCTGCTGGCCCTGTGGTTTATCCTGACCCAAATGCCGGCCCTGCGCCCGCGCAGCCAGCCCAAACCGTTCGATTACCTCTCGGCCGGGCTGCTGGTGCTGGGCCTGGTGCCGCTGGTGATGGCGCTGCAGCTCAACAAAGCCGAGTACGGCTGGACCGCCCCGTTCACGCTGGGGCTGCTGGCCGTGTCGGTCGCGTCAATTGCGGCGTTCGTATTCCGCAGCCTGCGCCACGAAAACCCCATTCTTGATTTCAATCTGTTTAAAAACCCGGTGTTCCGCACCGCCAACGCGGCGCTGTTTTTGCTGGGCGGGGCGTTTCTGGGCATCATCATTTTCCAGCCGTTGTTTATGGTGAACGTGCTGGGCGTATCGGCCACCAAGGCGGGCGTTAGCCTTATTCCGCTCTCCATGGGCGTGGTGCTGGGCTCGCTGCTAGCGGGGCAAATGGTGTCGCGCTTCGGCCACTACAAGCGCTGGATGCTGGCCGGGCTGGTGGTGCTCCTGGGCGGGCTTTCGCTGCTGGCCACCATGCCCGCCGACGTGAGCTACTACCGCATCCTGGGCTACCTCTTCCTGTGTGGCATTGGCCTGGGGCCCACCATGCCGCTCTACACGCTGGCCATTCAAAACGCCATCGCGCCGCACCTGCTGGGCCAGGCCACGTCGGCCAGCCAGTTTTTCCGGCAGATTGGCGGCGCCATCACCGCTTCGGTGCTGGGCACGGTACTCACCCTCACTTTGACGCAGAGCATGCCAGCTGCTGCTGTGCCACCCTTGCGGCCCACCGCCCAAACGGTAGTACCGGAGGGCCCCGCGCTGCCTGCTGCCGCCGCCAGCGGCGCCACCTCCCCGCAGCTGCGTGCGGCCTTTTCCAAGGGCATCTCGCGGGTCTATTTCATCAACATTCTGCTGGTGGTCGGCGGGCTGGTGATGACGCTGTTTGTGCCGGAGCTGCCGCTGCGCAAGACGCACGGCGAAGCCCCGCCGCCGGCCGGGGAGTAGTTGGCGCCGCCCGAAGCACTTGCCGGGTCGCGCTTATGTTTCGCCTGTCTCACCCGACTGAACAAGGAACAGATTACCATGAAGCGGGGTGCTGCCTGTACGCGTTGTGCGGCGTCCTTCTGGCGGAGAGCCAGCCCCAAATTTCCCGCCCGGCGAAATAGCCCGCGGCCAGCGCCCGCCAAACCTGCTACCTTCGCCCCGTTGGTTCTTGGTTTGATTTCCTTCAATCAGCGGACGGTTTTCGGCCGGGGCTTCGGCGCCGACGGAAATTAAAAGGGAATCGGGTGCAACTCCCGAACAGACGCGCTACTGTAAATTCCCCGGCCCTCAACAGCCGGAGCAGGCCGCCCCCAATAAGCTCATTGGCCTGCCGCACGCGGGCCGAGAAGGGCGGGGCCGGCCCGGAACAAGTCAGGAGACCTGCCGGCCGCCGAGTGATGCTGCCCCCGCGCTTTGGGGCTGGCATTGGGTGTGCCCGGCTCCCCGCGTCACGAACGCGGGCAGAGCGGCGTGCAGCCGGTGGTTGGCCTGCTAAAACAGAGGGGCTCGAAAGCAGACAGAGGCCGTTTTCCGCTCTCTTTCCTTCTTCCTCATGTTCCTTGCCGACCGTATTGCCCACGCCGAAACGCGCATCTTCAAAGCCGTATTCCCCAATACCACCAACCACTATGACACCCTTTTCGGCGGGACCACGCTCATGCTCATGGACGAGGTGGCCTTCATTGCCGCCACGCGCTTTTCCCGCCTGAAAATGGTGACT
>JAYSZD010000270.1:0-1930 GCA_043738185.1 Hymenobacter sp.
GCCGTAGCCACCTGGGCTGGCATTGCCGACATTGACCAGCGCTGGCCCCAGTCGGTGCTGGACGAGTGGCAACGGGCCGGTGTGCTGCACGTGCCCAACCTGCGCACCGGCCAGCAGTTGCCGCTCCACTACCAGATTCTGGAAGACTACGTGGCCAACCGCCCGCGCCTCGACATTCCGCACAACGTGCGCCGCCGGATGCGCCAGCCCCTGCTGCTGGTGCACGGCGAAAGCGACGAAACCGTGCCCCTGACCGCCGCTCACGCCCTACAACAGCTCAAGCCCGATGCCGAGCTGCTGCTGGTGCCCGGCGCAGGCCACATGTTTGGCGGCGCGCACCCCTGGCCCGCCACCACCTTGCCCGAACCCGCCCAACTAGTGGCAGAACATACGGCGATTTTTTTCCAGCGTCAGGCGTGAGCAGCTTCGTAACCGCTTACCTACTGCTGGGCAGCAACCTCGGCAATCGGGTCGCGCTGCTGCGCGACGCGCGGGCCCGGCTGGCGGCCACGGCCGGCCGGGTAGCAGCAGCATCGGCGTTGTATGAAACTGCCGCTTGGGGCCGCGAAGACCAGCCGGCGTTCCTTAACCAAGCCCTGGCCGTCGAAACATTTCTACCGGCCGGAGAGCTGCTGGCACTATGCCTAGCCACGGAGCAGCAGGCTGGCCGGCAGCGGCTGGAGCGCTGGGGCAGCCGCACGCTCGACGTGGACATTTTGCTGTACGGACCAGTAATAATAGACCAGCCCGACCTTACCGTGCCCCACCCGCGCCTGGCCGAGCGGCGCTTTGCCCTGGTGCCGCTGGCCGAAATCGCACCGCATCTGGCGCACCCGGCGCTGGGCCTGACCATCGCGGACCTGTTGGCGCGCTGCCCCGACCCGCTGCCCGTGCGGCCGTGGCCGGGCAACGAAACCTTGTAAAAGCAACAAACCGACTGAGTAGGCCGCTCATTTTAATTTGCCTGATTCAGGGCTACCGGCAGCGTAACATCAGGCCCTCGGATAGCAGCCAATTTTCAGGTATTACCTGGCTGCCAAAAGCTTTCTTGAGAACAGTGGAAGGAACTTTCATCCTAGGTAGCTGCTTACCATTGGGCTCACTTACATGCCCTTTTATGCCCACAGAGCTGCCGCACCCTCCCCTTTCCAATAGCACTAAGTTTTCTCTCTATAATGCTAAACGGGGACCGGCTATTGCCAGACGTACCCGCCCGGCAACTTGGCTGCTGGCTTTGCTGCTGTTGTTGCTAAGCGGCGCGGCTACTTCGGCCCTGGCGCAGGGCACGCCACCGCCAGAGTGCGCGGCCGACGAGAAGTTCGCCAACACCTGGTATTTCGGCTTTAAGGCGGGACTCGACCTTAACCAGGCGTCCGCCGACTCCCTGCCGAAGGTGCTCACGAATGGGGCCATGGATGCTCCCGCCGGCTCGGGGGTGATGTCGGATAAGGACGGCAACATCCTCTTCTACAGCAACGGCCGCACCGTTTGGAACGGCGACGGCAGCGTGATGGCCAACGGCCGGGGGCTGGCTGGCGACAGCACCACTACCGATGGTCCCCTGCCCATTAAGCTGCCGGGCCTACCTGGAACGGGCCAACCGACGCGCTACCTGCTCTTCACCCTAAATAGCACCGTGGGCCTGAGCTACTCGGAAATTCACATTCCGGCGGGCGGCGGGCCGGGCATCGTCATCGACTCTACCAAAAACACACCCCTGGCCCGCGGCACAGCGGAGAAGCTCACCGGCGTATTTCACAAAGACGGCTGCCACATTTGGATTATTACGCACGGCTGGGGCGATGCCAAGACTGGCAACGACAACCGGGGCGATGCCTTTTTGGCCTACCGCGTGCGGCAATCTGCCGGCTACACAGGCCCAGTTCTCATCGACGCGCCTGCTGTTTCAACCGTCGGCAGCCTGCACGCG
>JAYSZD010000271.1:0-4693 GCA_043738185.1 Hymenobacter sp.
TTTCTGATTGATAATGAGGAAACCAGCGGTGATGACTACATCCAGGACTTGAAGCGTGAGCATGCGTTTCTGAGCCACAAATACAATTTGGAAGCCACGGCCTTGCGGGTGCATGAGTGGAACTATCTGCGACTGCGGCCGGCTAATTTTCCGCCCGTGCGACTGGGCCAGCTGGCGGGCTTGTTGCACGCGCGGCCAGCGCTGTTCGACGCCCTGCTCACAGCGCAGCACGTGGGCGCACTCACGGAGTTTTTCCGGGCACCGGTGCCGGCTTACTGGCGCACGCACTACCGGCCTGGCCGGCCGGGCAAAGTTCCGGCGCTCGGCAAAAGCAGCACCGACCTGTTGATTACTAACGTGGTGGTGCCTTTGCGCGTGGCCTATGCGCGCCATGTGGGCCAGCCGGCGCTGGTAGAAAGCAGCGTGGCCCTGCTCACCGAGTTGCCGGCCGAGCACAACCAATTTACAGACGTGTACGAGGCCTTGGGCTTTACTCACCGCTCAGCGGCCGACTCGCAGGGCTTGCTGGCCTTGCACAAGGCTTACTGCGCCCCCCGCCGCTGCCTGCATTGCGCCATTGGCAGCCGCTTGGTGCAGCATCCACGAGCAGTTTAATGAGATTACTAATAGCGATTTTGCTCAATATGGGGCTGTTGGTGCTGCTGCTGCCCTGGCTGCGGCGGCAGTGGCGCTGGGCAGACCAGCGGTGGTGGCGGCTTGCGTTGGTGGGCGGTATGGGCCTGCGTCTGGGACTTGGCATAGCCCGCAGCTGGACGCCCCAGCTGGATTCTGCCTTCATGAGCAACCTGAGCCAGCAGATAACGGCCCAGTTATGGGCCGCGCCCGCCAACGCGTTCGACATCCTGACCCAGGCCATTACTGTTATTCGCATCCAGAACGAAGCCGGGGCCGACTACCAGGCCGTTTATCAGGGACTGTCCAATACCTGGTTTTTGGTGAAGCTGCTGGCACTGCTGAATCTTGGGTCCTTGGGCATCGGCGCTATCAATGGTTTTTACCTCAGCTTATTCGCCTTTGTGGGGTGCTGGCAGCTGGTGCGCAGGCTGGCGGAGGTGCTGCCTGGTACGCCGGCGGGCGCGGGCGTGGTGGCTTTCTTGCTGTGGCCTTCGGTCTGGTACTGGTCTACTGGCATCAGCAAAGAAGCTGTGCTGCTGGGCAGTGGCGCCTGGCTCACGGCACAGGTTTTGGGTAATCTTTACGGACAAGGCCCCCCTGGCACAACGCCCCTGGGCCAGCAGCTGCGTTGGTTACTGGGCAGCATCGTGTTAGCGTTTTTGCACTTTAAAATGCGGTATTTCTTTGCCATGCCGCTCCTCGGGGTGCTTGTGGTGGTAGCGCTGCTGGCTGCCTTGAAACAGATAAATGTGGTACGGGCGCGCTGGGCGCAGGTGGCGGTGCTGGCCGTGCTGCTGGCCGGGGGTGTCTGGCTTGCTCCAACGCTTAGTCGCGGTTTCACCGCCAATAAGTTTACCAGTCAGGTGATTAAGGTATACACCTTTGAAGCCTACCATTCGGCCGGGAAACCGCATTTTGAGTACCCGGCCCTCCGGCCAACCATCGAGAGCTTCGCCGCGCATGCGCCCCTAGCGGTAGCCAACGCGCTGACCCGGCCCTGGCTGGGCGAATCGCGCTTGCCCATGTACATCGTCGCGGGCCTCGAAAACGCGCTTTTGCTGGGGCTGCTGGTGCTGGCCGCTGTTGCCGTGGGGCGGGGGCGGGCGGGCCACCTGCCGTTTGAGCTGGGCTTGGGCCTGGTTGTTTTCTGCATAACACTTGCCTTTCTGATAGGGCTCACCACCCCTAATCTGGGTTCGTTGAACCGATATCGAAGCGAGCTGATGCCTTTCCTGGTGCTGCTGCTGCTCCAGAATGACTACGCTGCCGCCTTGCTGCGCCGCGCGGGTTTGGGCGTTCCGGTCAAAGACGAATTGTAAGCCTTGCGCTGCCAGTGGCGTAACTTTGCCGTCCGTTCCACCGCCGTTGGGGCCATTATGCCCCGAGCGCGAACGCTCAACTGAATACCACCTTTTATGGAAAATCCCGTTATTATTCTTGGTGCCCAAACCGTTGGTACGGCCGTGCTCGATGCTTTTTTGTCCAATGAAATAGTTGTGTATTGCCTGCTCGACGATGACAAGGCCCTGCAAGGCAAAGAGTTGCTGGACGTACCCGTGATGGGCAACACCGACGATGGCGAAATGCTGAAGCTGCTCGGGAAAAAATGCGAAGTATTCGTGGCCACCGAAGACACCGCCAGCCGCCGCAGTCTCACCCAAATGCTGCGCACCGAATACGAAGCCGTGCCTGTCAATGCCATTCATCAGCGCGCCAGCGTGGCGCCGCATGCTATTCTGGGCCACGGCAACTACGTGGGGCCCAACGCGGTAGTCGCCGCCACTGCCACGCTGGGCGATGGCTGCATGATAGGCGCCAATGCCGTAGTGGAAGCCCGGGCAACCGTTGGCAACTTTGCGCAGCTGGGCAGCGGTGCTTTGCTCGGGGCCGATGTGCAGGTAGGCGAGCTGGCCTTTATTGGCTCGGGCGCGGTGGTGGTGGCCGGCGTGAAAATCGGCGACAAAGCCCGGGTTGGTGCAGGCTCGGTGGTAGTGGCCGACGTGCCCAACGGCCAGACTGTATTTGGTAATCCGGCAGTAAAAGTTTAATTAAAAATTAAGAATTATGAATTAAAAATTGGCAGTTTGGGTAAAATGTGACCCGATGTTGGCAAAGTAATAATTCATAATTTTTAATTCATAATTTTTAATTAAAGATGTATCAGGTTCTGCTTTATTACTGCTACGCGCCCATCGAAAACCCGGAGCAATTCCGGGACGCGCACCACCGCTTGTGCCTGGAGCTGGCGTTGCGCGGGCGCATTATCGTGGCCGCTGAGGGCCTGAATGGTACCGTGTCGGGCACGGCCGAAAACTGCGCCCGCTACATGGCCGCTGTGCAAGCCGACCCGCGTTTTGCCGCTCTCGAATTCAAGGTTGATAACGTGCCGGCGCACACCTTCCAGAAGCTTCATGTGCGGGTGAAGCCCGAAATCGTGCATAGCAGCCTGCGCCACGTGCGCCCGCACGAAAAAACCGGGCAGCACCTGTCGCCCCAGGAATTCAAGGCCCTGAAGGACCGCGACGATGTGGTGGTGGTGGACGTGCGCTCGGATTACGAGTACAACCTCGGCCGCTTCAAAAATGCGGTGACGCTGGACATGGAGAACTTCCGGGACTTTCCCGAGCGGCTGGAGCGGTTGAAGGAGTTCAAAGACAAGAAAATCCTGACTTACTGCACCGGCGGCGTGAAGTGCGAAAAGGCCAGCGCCTTCCTGCTGGAGCAGGGTTTCGAGAACGTCTACCAGCTGCACGGCGGCATCATTAAATATGGCATCGAAGCCGGGGGCGAGGATTTTGATGGCCAGTGCTACGTCTTCGATAACCGCGTGGCCGTGGATGTGAATTCCGTAAACCCCACGGTGATTTCGTGCTGTCAGTCCTGCCAGCAGCCCAGCAACCGCCTCGTGAACTGCGCCAACCCGCACTGCAACGCCCACCTGCCGCTCTGCGAAGCCTGCGGCGAACAGCTGCAGGGCGCCTGCTCGGCCGCCTGCGCCGCCCACCCCGACAAGCGCGCCTACGACGGCACCGGCGCCTACCCCAAACTCAGCAACCACTACAATCCCGCGCAGGGACTGGCCTCCTACGCGAAGTCTTAATTAAAAATTGCGAATTAAAAATTTGCCAATCGTTGGTTACACGGGTCAGGTGCCCGGCAATTTTTAGCTCATAATTTTTAACTCATAATTATTCCCCATGATACCCTCCTCCGAGCTCATTCTGAACCCCGACGGCACGATTTATCACCTCAACCTGCTGCCTGACCACATTTCCGATACCATCCTTACCGTGGGCGACCCCGCGCGGGTGGCGCAGGTGAGCCGGCATTTCGATTCGGTTGAATTCGAAACCACGCATCGTGAGTTCGTGACGCATGTAGGGTATTTCCGCGGCAAGCGCCTCACGGTGCTGAGCACCGGCATGGGCACCGACAACATCGATATCGTGATGAACGAGCTTGATGCGCTGGTCAACATCGACTTTATGTCGCGCACGGTGCGTCCGGTGGAGGAGCGACTGAGTTTGCGCATCATTCGGCTGGGCACCAGCGGCAGCCTACAGCCCGACGTGCCAATTGGCGCCATGCTGGCCACTGAGCACGCCGTGGGCCTGGATAGTCTCATGCAGTTCTACCCGCTGGTGGAAACCGGCCTCGAAACCGAAATTGCCACCGGGCTGCAACAGTCCCTCGGGCTCAATTTTGTGCCTTACGTGGTGCGGGGCTCCGATTTGCTGCGCGAACAGTTGGGCGCCGGCCTGGTGATGGGCAACACGCTCACCTGTCCCGGTTTCTACGGGCCTCAGGGCCGCGTTTTGCGCCTTGACCTGCGCCAGCCGGACTACATTTCTCAGCTGCAAAAATTCCGGTACACCAGCGCTGAAGGGGAATTTCGCCTGCATAATTTTGAAATGGAAACAGCGGGCTACTATTCGCTGGGTCGTTTGCTGGGGCACGAAATGCTCTCGCTGAATGCCATCGTCGCCAACCGGTCCACGGGCGAATTCGCAGAAAATGCCGCCGCCGTGGTCGATGCCATGATTGAGCGCACGCTTTT
>JAYSZD010000272.1:0-1923 GCA_043738185.1 Hymenobacter sp.
ACATCATCGGCATCATGCTGTTCAATTTTGCGCTGCAGGACAACTTTGCGCAGGGGCTGTCGGTGGTCACCTTCGGGCGTGACGTGATAGCCGTGGTGGTAGTGGCCGTGCTCAGCACCGCGCTGCTGGTTTTCCTGCTGGGCCGGCTGCGTGCCCACGTCAAATTCTTCCTCTTATTTGCCTTCCTGGTGCTCATCTACAGCCTGGCCAAAAAGCTGCATTTGTCTTCCCTGGTGCTGGTGCTGGTGTTTGGTCTGGTGGTGAACAACGCCGACTTGCTGGCTCGGGGTGCGCGCATGCAGCGCTGGTTTCGGCCCGAAAAACTGGCCGCTGAACTCCAGCAACTCAAAAGCATTACCGCTGAATCAGCGTTTCTCATTCGCACGTTCTTCTTCTTACTGTTTGGCTTTTCCATCACGCTTTCCAACCTGATGAGCTGGTCGCTGCTTTTTCAGGGTGTACTCATTGTGGCGGTCCTCACCTTTATTCGGTTTCTGTACCTCAAGTACGTGGCCAAAACCGACCTTATTCCCGAGCTCTTCATCGCACCCAAAGGCCTGATTTCAGTCCTGCTCTTCTACAGCATTCCCCAAAATATGCTCATCGGCGAGGTCAGCGAAAACATCCTTTTCGTCGTCATTCTGTTCACCGGCCTGCTCATGATGATAGGGCTGATGCTCGCGCACCGAACGCCGGACATGCTGGAAGTTTAGATTAACGGTTAGTGGTTAGCGGTTAATGTGCAGACTATTTTTTGGCTAACCACTAACCGCTAACCGCTAACCGCTAACTACGCTTCGCTTTCCTGGATGAGCTGGCGGCGGTAGCGGGCGAGAATGGCTGATTTTAGAATGAAGCCGAGGTAGCGACCATCTGCTTCGCACACGGGCAGGGCCCAGGCGTCGTGGCGGTCGAGGAGGGTGAGGGTGTGCTGCAGGTCGTCGGTAGGCCCTACTACCGCGCGGGCGGGCTGCATCAGCTCCCGCACCTGCGTGGTGGTGTAGTGGGCATCATCGAAAAGGGCGTCGCGCACCGAATCCAGACTGACGATGCCCAGGAGCCGCCCGCCAGCTGCCACTACCGGAAACAGGTTGCGGGAAGTGTGGCGGAAAATATCTACCAGCTCACCCAGGGTTGTGGAGGGCCGCACGGCAATAAAATCGGTTTCGAGTAGCTTGCGCGGGTCGAGCTGGGCCAGCAGGCCTTGGTCGCGGTTGGCGTACACATCCACGCCCCTGGCTGTGAGCTTGCGGGTGTATACGGAATAAGGTTCGAAGTACTTGGTGATGAGGTAGGAAGAGCTGCTCACCACCATCAGCGGCACGAACAGCGCGTATCCGCCCGTGATTTCGGCAATGAGAAAGATGGCCGTGAGTGGCGCGTGAATGACGCCGGCCAGCGTGCCGGCCATGCCCAGCACTACAAAGTGTACCTCCGGAATATAAATCAGGCCGCTCAGGTTGATGAGCCGGGCAAAGAAAAAGCCCGCCAACGCGCCCGCAAACAGTGACGAGCCGAACATGCCCCCGTTGCCACCGGCCCCCACCGTGATGCTGGTGGCCACCACCTTCAGCATCAGGCTGAACAGCACCAGCACGAGCAGCAGCCAGGGGTTGTTATCCTGATAAACCGAGAAAATACTGCCGTCGGTGAGGCGTTCGGCATGGCCCGCAAGCAAGAGTTCCACCGTGTTGTAGCCCTCGCCGTAAAGGGTGGGAAACAGGAAGATGAGCAGGCCCAGCGAGATGCCTCCGAATAACACCTTACGCCAGTTCAGGCCCGGCCACCGGCCAAAAAACTGCTCGAACCAATGGTAGGTCCGAATCATGTAGACCGAGAAAAATGCGGTGAACAAGCCCAGCAGAATGTAGAACGGCACGGCATCGACGGGCCAGCTGGTGGTGATGAGCACGAAGGGCTGGC
>JAYSZD010000273.1:0-4688 GCA_043738185.1 Hymenobacter sp.
GACCGCTTTACGGTGCGCAACCTGGAGCTGGTGCACGCCCAACACCCCGGCGGCGTGCCCCTCATCGACGTGCTCGACCAGACCCTGACGCCCATGGGAGCGCGCCTGCTGCGCAAGTGGATAGTGCTGCCGCTCAAAGAGGTAAGCCAGATTCAGCGCCGCCTCGATACCGTGGCTGCGCTCGTGGCCGATGAGGAATTGCTGGCCGACCTCACCCAGCACCTGCGTCAGATAAACGACCTGGAGCGGCTCATCAGCAAGGTCGCCGTGCGCCGCGTGAACCCGCGCGAGCTCCTGCAACTGGCTCGCGCCCTGGAAGCCATCGCGCCCATGCGCGAGCGCCTGGCCGGCTCCGGCGTACGCGCCCTCGTGAAACTAGCCGACCAGCTCAACCCCTGCGCCAACCTGCGCCAGGAAATCCTGGCCAAAATCAAGCCCGATGCCCCGCTGCTCACCAACCAGGGCGGCGTGCTCAACCCCGGCATCGACGCCGAGCTGGACGAGCTGCGGGCCCTGGCGTTTTCGGGCAAAGACTACCTGCTGCAGCTGCAAATGCGCGAGCAGCGCAACACCGGCATTACGTCGCTCAAAGTAGCTTACAACAAAGTGTTTGGCTACTATCTCGAAGTGAGTAACGCGCACAAAACCAAGGTGCCGCCCGAGTGGATTCGCAAGCAGACGCTGGTGAACGCCGAGCGCTACGTGACCGAAGAGCTCAAGACCTACGAGGAGAAAATTCTCAACGCCGAGGAGCAGCTTTTCGTCATTGAGCAGCGCCTCTACACCGATTTGGTGCTGGCCGCGCTCGATTTTGTGCCCCACATTCAGCAGAACGCCCGCGCCATTGGTGTGATGGACTGCCTGGCCAGCTTCGCGCTCACGGCCCGGCAGCAGCGCTACGTGCAGCCCGTGGTGAACGACGGCACCGTGCTCGACATCCGTGCCGGCCGCCATCCGGTTATCGAGCGCCAGCTGCCGCCCGGCGAAAGCTACATCCCGAACGACATCTGCCTGAACCAGGACGAGCAGCAGATTGTGGTAATAACCGGCCCCAACATGGCCGGCAAGTCGGCCCTGCTGCGCCAGACCGCCCTCATCGTGCTGCTGGCCCAGATTGGCTCTTTCGTGCCCGCCGACGCAGCCACCGTGGGCATCATCGACAAGATTTTCACCCGTGTGGGCGCTTCCGACAACCTGAGCAAGGGCGAAAGCACGTTCATGGTGGAGATGACCGAAACCGCCTCCATCCTCAACAACCTCTCGGACCGCAGCCTCGTGCTGATGGACGAAATCGGGCGCGGTACCAGCACCTACGACGGCATCAGCATTGCCTGGGCCATTGTGGAGCACCTGCACAACAACCCCAAAGCCAAGGCCAAGACCCTTTTTGCCACCCACTACCACGAGCTCAACCAGCTGGCCGACGACTGCCCCCGCGTGCGCAACTACAACGTGGCCGTGAAGGAAGCCGACGGCCGCATTCTGTTTCTGCGCAAGCTGCAAGCCGGTGGCTCCGAGCACAGCTTCGGCATCCACGTGGCGCGACTGGCCGGCATGCCCACTTCCGTGGTGCTGCGCGCCAATGAAATCATGCACCACCTCGAAGTGGAGCGCACCAGCGCCGGCGCGGATGACAACGTGCCCACCGAATTTGACGAGGTATTGGCTGGTCTGAGCGGTGAAACGAGCCACGCGGCGGCGCAAAATGGCAATGCCTTCAGTCCCTCAGTCCCTCAGACGCCGGTTCCCAAGCCCCGCGCCACCACGGCCGTGGCCACGGCACCGCGCCCCACGGTGCAGCTCAGCATGTTCGAGCCGTCGGACCCGGCCCTGGAACGTATCCGCGAGCTGCTTGAGCACCTCGACATAAACACCCTGACGCCCATCGAAGCCCTGATGAAGCTGAACGAATTGAAGCTGACATTAGGGAAAGGTTAATTTTTTGGGCTGAAAATGAGGCCGAAAGCCCTCTGAAAGGAATATTTCCACACTTGCTACTTGTGTCTCCAAAAAATCGCCTTACCTTTGTCTCACCATTCAGCACAACGAAAATTGTTCTGAACCTCCTGCGAGAGTAGCTCAGTTGGTAGAGCGCGACCTTGCCAAGGTCGAGGTCGCGAGTTCGAACCTCGTCTCCCGCTCCAAAATACAAAAAACGCTGTCTTCGGACAGCGTTTTTTGTTTCAGCCCCTCCCAACATGGCGGCCACCCGCAAGTGCGTCAGCACCGACGACGAGTTCCGACAGGCCGTAGCTGGGAGCCTGTCGGTGCGGCAGGTGCTGGGCCGCATCGGACTGGTGCCGGCCGGTGGTAATTACAAGACGGTGCACAGCCGCATTGCCAAGCTGGGGCTGGATACCAGCCATTTCACCGGCGCGGCTTGGAACCAGGGCGCACGTTTTATAATGTTGGGGCAGGCGTTTTCTTGGGATAATATTCTGGTCGAAAATTCAACCTATACGTCTACCACCCGCCTGCGTAACCGTCTGATTACGCATGGGCTAAAGCAGCCTCGGTGTGAAAGTTGCGGACTGTGTAAATGGCTCGGTCAGCCCATTCCACTGGAGCTTCACCATGATAACGGCATCAATAATGACCACCGTATTGCTAACTTGCGGTTGCTTTGCCCCAACTGCCACGCGCAAACGAAAAATTATAGGGGCAGGAATCAAGTGAGAGCAAAAACTTAATTGCCTCTGCCAGAGTGGTGAAATCGGTATACACGCGGCACTTAAAATGCCGTTTCCGTGAGGAAGTACGGGTTCAAGTCCCGTCTCTGGTACAACCAAAAAGGCCTTCACAAGATTGTGAAGGCCTTTTTTGAGCAAAAATTTTCGGTTGACTTGCGAATTCCTGACAAATGAATACTCAGGGATGAATAAGTCAGCGTGATTCAATACGGCCAGTTGCCGTTGGCTTCTGTTCTGTTCCAGCATTGTTAAGACCGAAACTGGTGCGGAATAATAAGTAGAGACCAACAACTGGCACTGGGCTCACCACAAAATCAGCAAGCTCGCGACTAAGCTTGTAGGCCCAGACTACATTACCCGCTTTGGCCAGCAGCACCAGCGCAGCGTAAACGACCAGTACCGCAAAATACAGGCGCAGTACCAGCCGCCAGTGGGCGGGCATCGGTAACAAGGCCCGCAGCAATAATAAACAAAGCGCTAAATAGAGGGCCGCGTACGTTGCCACCGCCGGCAAAAAACGCCTGGCAATACCGCTTTTTGAGCCCCCTTGCAATACGTTTGCCTGCTGGCTCAAGCCCAGCGCCGCCACAGCTTTTTGCCACAGTGCAACGAAAAATTGCAAAATGGGCTCAGAATAAACGTCCAGCAGAATCAGTGCCAGTGCCAGGGTGCCAATGATGACCCAATGGAATTTTCTTTCGGGCGGGCGAGGGACGCCAAGTATGTCGTTGGTCACTGAATAAACGCAGGCTTTAAACGGCTGTTGGTTGGAGCGCGGGCGTAGCTAGTCGGCGGGCCCACAACATCCAGAGCGCGAAAATAAAGCCATACACGACGAAGGTGAAGGTGTAGTGGTGGTTAAAATCGGCCGAGCTTTGATAGTAGTGCTGGTTGAGGGCCAGGGCAGCTACCCGCAATACATTCAGGAACCAAATAACGGTGATGCCGGCGGGGATATACCATAGCTTGCGCTGCCAGGGGCCAGGAAAGGCTGCGACAAACCCCGCGAACAAAGCATAAAGAACCAACCCATTGCACGGGGCACCGACCAATACGGCGGGCTTACCATTGAGCGCGATTAGATTGGATTGTGAAGCACTGACTACCGAATCGAAGCCCAATAGCCGTAGGAAAGCGGCGCCAGATGCGGCGATGTGCCCACAGAGTACGGCATCGAGCCGGCCATCTGGCTTCAGCCATTGGTCGTACCCAAAAAACCAAACCAGGAACAGCGCGGATGCAGTGAATACGAAACGATAGAGCACCCTGTTGCTGGTAGGCAAGGCGCTGGAGGAAGTAATAGTAGACATAACCCAAGGATAAAGTGTCCGTAAATTTCAATAAAAAAACGGCTCTTCCTTTCGGGAGAGCCGTTTTTTTATTCGAATGGATAACCTAAGCCTTGCGCCGACTGGTGCGCAAATGCTTCACCCCGTAAGCCAAACCGCCTGCAAGAAGCAGCGATACGCCGCCATCAACTGGCACGTTTACGGGGTTTGGGTCTGGCCGGGGGCCGCCGGTGTCCGGGTCGCCTTGGGCAGACGCGTAAACCGTTGTTGCCGCTACCATCAAGAGGCTGGGCAAGATTTTTTTGAGCAAAAATGATTTCATGCGAAAAGATGGAGAGGTTGAAAATTTCGAATGCTTGGAAGCGGCAGAAGCAAATATAGGAAGATATTAACAATAAATCGTTATTCTCTCAGTCGGCGCACTTTAATTGAAAGCAAATCCCCCTAGTCTGAGCATTGATTCAACAAGTACGGCTCTGGGGTGTGTTCGGTTTTTGATTCGTTGATGCATATTAAGAATTCTATAGTTTTTATCTGCTCCAAGCCGCTGATAACCTTGAGGTATTCACTGTCAGACACGTTAGGGAGCAGCTAATTCGTGCTTGCCTGATACCACATTGATGCTGTTTGCCTACTGATTGTAGGGTCTGGCGTCGGGCTCACGGGGGCTTATGCTTACCTTGCACGTGTCGCTTTTGCCCGTTTTTAA
>JAYSZD010000274.1:0-4684 GCA_043738185.1 Hymenobacter sp.
ACAAGCCCATTTTGGTGCATTGCGCCGGGGGCTACCGCTCGGCGGCGGGCGCCAGCATTGTACAGGCCGCCTTGCCAGGTGCGCAAGTGCTGGACTTGGGCGAGGCCGTGACGGAGTTTCAGCAGCCGGCGGCGCATTAGCGCAATCCCACCCGATTCGGCACGGAGCACGCTACTCAATAGAGTACTAAGAATGGATTGCCGCTACTTGCAGTGACATTGAGTAGCGGCAATTCATACGTTAGCGGTAATTGGAAAAGCGAACAAATGAAGAAGTTGAAGACAAAACTCGCAAAATGTCCTTGTTGCTTGACAGAGAGACACCGAACTGAAATGCAAATTTGTATCTCTATTTTTGAAAAAACCGAAAGACAAGAGTTTAAATACTTTTATAAATTTTTTCAGCTTGATAAACATACCACGTATGCTAGTTTTATTGACTCAAACTTTGCATGGGCTTGTGACAGTTGCTTAGAAACAAAAAAAGCGATTTTGGCAACTCTAGGACTGCAAGAAACCTCAGGGACACCTCATTTGGCATATTTTGACACTCAAAGTAATTGCTACTCATGTAAAAAAGAATTTTTCTTTGATAAAGAAGAAAAAAAGACTTGGTACGAATTATAGAACGAGATTACGGAAAATGAATTAGAGAAAGTCGTAGAAATTTGTACTTCTTGGGATAAAACTGAAAAGGCGAAATACTACCAATTGATTTTGAATAAACGCACTAAAGAAAATTAACTACTGCCAAACACCTATTTTGCATCAGGTGGGCTTACGTGCAAACTTGGAGCTTTGTGTTTCTATGAAATATTAGAAATAAATTGAAATTTGTGCTTTGAAACCCGCCCAAACGCAGAGCCCAAAACTTTAGCTCCCCTATACTTTAAGGTCTGCTTTTCATAGCCTCGCTCATAGCGAGGCTATTCTATTTCCTCCCCGTCTGGGTAACTTCGTAATTATCCCTATCCATTTGAGAGTCCTTCACACCGCCGACTGGCACCTCGGCCAGCACTTCCTCACGGGCCAGGAACGCACCACCGAGCAGCAGGCTTTTCTCGACTGGCTGCTGCTGACGATTCAGGACCAGGGCATTGAAGTGCTGGTAATTGCCGGCGACATTTTCGATACCCAAACGCCCTCGTACACGGCGCAGGAGTTGTACTACACCTTTTTGGTGAAGATGCAAAGCACCGGCTGCCGCGACATTGTGGTGGTGGGCGGCAACCACGACTCGCCCACCATGCTCAACGCCTCGCGGCAGCTGCTGCGGAAGCTGCGCATTCACGTGGTGGGCGGCGTGCCCACCGACCCGGCCGAGCAGATTGTCCACCTGAACGGGGCCGGTGGCCGGCCGGGGCTGGTGGTATGCGCGGTGCCGTTTCTGCGCGACCGCGACATCCGGCTGGCCGTGGCCGGCGAAAGCCCCGATGACCGGCAACTCCGCATCCGCCACAGCATTGCCGACCACTACGCCGCCCTGGCTGCCCATGCGGCCGTGCTGGGCCAGCGCGAGCAGGACGTGCCGGTGCTGGCCACCGGTCACCTCTACGCGGCCGGCGGCGAGGCCCGCGAGGGCGCCGAGCGCGATGTGCACATCGGCGGGCTGGGGCTGGTGGGGGCCGAGCATTTTCCGGCGGCTTTCGACTACGTGGCCCTGGGCCACCTGCACCGCCCGCAGCTGGTGGGTGGCCGGGCGCACATTCGCTACTCGGGCTCGCCGGTGCCGCTGTCCTTCACCGAGGCCGACGATAAGCAGCAGGTGCTGCTGCTGGAATTTAAAGGAGCCGGCGCGCCCTTCATCACCAGTCTGCCAGTGCCCGTGACGCGGCGCCTGCAACGCTTTCACGGCACGCTGGACGAGGTGGAGGCTGATATTCTGGCCTATACTAACGAGGCGTTCGGGCTGGTAGCCTGGGCCGATGTGCTGGTGCGCTCCGACGAAACGCCCGCCGAAGTGCAGCGCCGCATTCAGGCCGTGCTGGAGCTGCAAAAACGGCAGGTACTGGCCCCGCGCGGCGTACGCCACCAGCGCCTGACCGAAGTAGCCGGCCTGGCCGAAACCGCCGTTCCGCTGGCCTTGCTGCACGAGCTAACGGTGGAGGAGGTGTTTGGCCGCCGCGTGGCCAGCCTGCCGCCCGAGCGGGCCGCGCAGCTCAGTGCCACCTTCGGGGAGCTGCGCCAGCTGCTGGCCGAGGCCGACCCGCAGGCGTGGAACGAGCAGTAGGGCGAAATTTGGGAAATTTATTAAAGAATTAATCAGGCGCTTGCCTCAATTATCTTCGGTGTTATTCAGCCATAATTAGCTGAATACGAATGGCAAGGCGAATAGCTTTCGGCTCATGGCTAAAAGCTCATTATTAACCCAATGAAAATTATCAGCGTCCGCTTCGCTAACCTCAACTCGCTGCCTGGTCCGTTTCTGATTCGGTTTGACGCCACGCCGCTGGCCGATACGGGGCTGTTTGCCATCACCGGGCCCACGGGCGCGGGCAAAAGCACGCTGCTCGACGCTATTTCGGTGGGCCTGTATGGCCGGGTGCCGCGCCACGACCGCCAGGTGGGCGAGATGGTGAGCCGCCACGCCAAGGAAGCGTGGTCGGAGGTGGAGTTTGAGGTGCACGAAACCGACCCCGATACGGGCTCTACGGACCGCGTGCGCTACCGCTCGCGCTGGGAGGTGAAGCGCAAAGTGCGCGGCGAGGACAAGGGCGCCCTCAACCCCGACGCCATGACGCTGGTGCTGAGCCCTTCCAACGTGGCCATCATCAGCGGGAAGGAGGCGGTACCGAAGCGGGTGAGCGAGCTATCGGGGCTGGATTTTGGGCAGTTTGAGCAGTCGGTGCTGCTGAGCCAGGGCAAGTTTGCGCGCTTCCTACACGCGCCCGAAAAGGAGCGCAGCGCCCTGCTGGAGAAGATGACCAACGTGGGCATCTACTCGCGGCTGAGCGTGGCGGCGTTTGAGAAAGCCAGGGAGGAGCAGCAGAAAACCCGCGAGCTGCAAATTCGTCTCGATGCCGCTAGCCTGCTTTCGGAGGAAGCGCGGGCCGACCTGGAAGCCCGCCTCGACGTGCTGCACCAGCAAACAGAGCAGCATTATGAGGAAGATTACGAGCTGACCGGCCACCTGTTCTGGCGGGTGCGGCTGGACCAGCTAGACCAGGACGTAGCCGAAGCGGAGCGCGAAGCCGCACGCCTGCGCCAGCAGGAAACCGCGTTGGCCCCTGAGTTTGCCCGGCTCGATGGCCACCTGCGGGCCGCCGCCGTGGACAAGCCCCTGGGCCTGGCCGAAGCCGCTGAGCGGGAAGTGAGCAGCGACGAAAAGCAGCTCGCGGAGCTGGCCGAAACGCTGCCCCGGCTAGTCCTGGCCGCCGACACGGCCGCCCAGGCCCACCTGACTGCCACCGCCGCCCACGCCGAAGCCCTGGCCGAGGAAGACCGCCTGCGCCCCGTGCTCAGCCAGGCCCAGCAGCAGGACGCCACCATTGCCGCCGCCCGCCACCAGCTGAGCCTCAGGCGCACGGCCCACACCCAACAGCAGCACACCCACACCCAAACCGCCGCCGACCTGCAACGGGAAGGGGTAGAAATTGAGCGCCTGCAAACCCAGAGCGCCACGCTCGACGGCTGGCTAATAGCGCACAGCGCCGAGAACGACCTGAAAAACCAGGTACTGGCGCTGGACCGCGAAATAATCGACCTGCTGGGCGCGCAAAAGCAGCTGGCCGCCCTGGAAGCCCGCCAACAGGAGCTGCACAAAAGCCAGAACCAGACCGCGCTGGACCTGCACCGTCAGCGCGGCCTCGAAACCGATGCGCTGGCCCGCCAGCAGACCATCAAAAACCAGGGCCAGCCCTGCCGCACCGAGCGCGACGCCCTGCTGCTGGGCACCAGCGCCGCCGCTCTGGTGCAGCGGGCCGACGACCTGAGCGCCCACCGCCAGGCCCTGCAACAGCTGCTGCCCAAAGCCGAAACCGCCCACGACCAGCAAACCTGCGCCGAAGCCCTGACCGCCGAAATCGACCAGGAAGCCCCCGCCCTAGCCACCGTCGAAACTGCCGCCCGCCACCTCGAAACCCGCCGGGCTGATGGCCTTGCACTGCTGGAAAGCTACCGGCGCGAGCTCCGCGCCCAGCAAGCCCTGGCCGACCTCAACCACCTGCGCCAACACTTGCAGGATGGTCAGCCCTGCGCCCTCTGCGGGGCTGTGGAACACGCTTTCGCCGCCGATTTTACGGCGGAGGCCGACGAGCAGGAGCAGCGCGTGACGCAGCAAGAGCTGGCCCTCAAGGGCCTGGATGAGGAGTTGCGCCTCACCACCACCGCCCTCACGCGTCGCCAGACCCAGCAGCAGCAGCGCCAGCAGCGCCGCGACGAAGCCGCCGCTGCCGCCGAAACCGCCCGCCAGCAGGCTGCTGCCCTGGCCGCCCCGCTCCACCCCGCTCCCGCCCGCCCCGCCGACCCGGCTGCCGTACGCATCCTCCTGGAAACTGCTACCACCGAGCAGGCCGCCGCCGTGGCCGCCCGCCGCCGCCTGGCCGAGCTGGACGAGAAGCTGGCCGGGCTACGCGAGCTGTACCAGCAAGCCACCGATGCTGCCGCCACCGCCCGGCAGGAAATTCCGCGCCTGGAAGACCGGCAGGCCGGCACTACGAATGAGTTGGCCACCCTTAGCAAAGATT